>CAZPCH010000128.1:0-4890 GCA_964585055.1 uncultured Christensenella sp.
TCCACCAACCCTTCAGGGTACTTCATGGCACCGGTGATTACGGGCATGGGAAGGGTCTCCTGCACGTTGGTAATCAAAGTGCCGCCCTCCTTAAGATAAGGAAGGAATCTGGCGGCCTCCAGCTTTTCAAAGGAAAGGATGCAGTCCGCCTCCCCCACGTCCACCAAGGGGGAATAGACCTTTTCTCCATATTTTACATAGGTAACCACACTGCCGCCCCGCTGGGACATGCCGTGCACCTCGGAAAGCTTTACGTCATAGCCCTTGCGAACCAGGGCACTGCCGATAATGCGGGAGGCAAGGAGGGTTCCCTGTCCGCCTACGCCGACGATCATAATGGCTTTGGTTTCCATATTGAATCTCCTTTCTTATGCCTCAATGGCATCAAAGCGGCAGAGCTGCCGGCAAAGGCCACAGCCTACGCACAAGGTGGGGTCGATGCGTGCCTTGCCGTCAAAGACCAGAGCGGGACAGCCAATCTGCATGCAGGCCTTGCAGGAACGGCACTTGTCGGCGTCGATATACAGAGGCGGATTGTGCTTGACCCACTTAAGCAAGGCGCAGGGACGGCGGACGATGATAACGGAGGGGGCCTTGGCGGCCAGTTCCTCACGGATGGCGGTCTCCAGTCCCTTCAAATCCTGAGGATCCTGCACCCGCACCCGCTCAATGCCGCAGGCCTTTACGATGGCTTCGGCAGAAAGCTGTGCCGTCGGCCGGTTCTTCAGGGTCATGCCCGTCAGGGGGTTCTGCTGGTGTCCGGTCATGCCGGTAATGGAGTTATCCAGAATCAGCACCAGACCAAAGCCTTGATTGTAGACCAGATTCACAAGACCCGTCATGCCGCTGTGCATGAAGGTGGAATCGCCGATAACCGCCACGGCCTGCTGTTTTTCTTCGGGGCGAACCTTGTTCAGCCCGTGAAGGACGCCTATGGAAGCACCCATGCAGATGGTGGTGTCGATGGCGCTCAAGGGTGCGTTTGCGCCCAAGGTATAACAGCCGATGTCTCCGGAGACAAAGACCTTCAGCTTTTTAAGTACATGGAAGGTGCCTCTGTGGGGACAGCCGGGGCACAAAACGGGAGGACGGACGGGAAGGGCTTCCTCCAGCTTTTCCGACTTGGGCGCTTCTATGCCGAAAGCGGCACGGATGCGGCTCTGGGAATATTCTCCCAACAGGCCAAGCTCTGCCTTGCCTAAATCCACACGCACGCCCATGGCGCGAAGCTGTTCCTCCATAACGGGTTCCAGCTCCTCTACCACGGCCAGCTTCTCCACCTTTTTGGCAAAGGCGGCCATGCGCTCAAGAGGCAGAGGGTTCACCATGCCGATTTTCAAAACGCTGGCCTCGGGCATGGCTTCCTTAACATATTGATAGCTGATGCCGGAGGTGATGATGCCCCACCGGCCGCTGCCCATCTCTTCCTTTACAAGCTCGGAGCCTTCGTTCCAAGAGCGCAGGGCCTTGGTTCTCTCCTCCACCCGAACGTGGGCGGGGATGGCGTTGCCGGGGGTCATAACATACTTCTTGGGATTCTTTTCATAGGGACGAAGGGGCCGCTCCTCCCGCTCGCAAAGCTCCACAAGGCTCTGGGAGTGGGCTACACGGGTGCAGGTGCGAAGAAGCACGGGCGTGTCAAACTCTTCAGACAAAGCAAAGGCCAGCTTGGTATACTCCTTACACTCGGCGGAGTCAGCAGGCTCCAGCATGGGAAGCTTGGAGGCAATGGCGTGGCGGCGGGAGTCCTGCTCGTTTTGAGAGGAGTGCATGCCCGGATCGTCGGCCACGATGACCACCATGCCGCCGTTGACGCCGGTATAGCTGGCGGTAAACAGGGGGTCGGCGGCTACGTTGAGCCCCACATGCTTCATGGCGGTAGCCGAACGGGCTCCGCCTACGGAGGCGCCTAAGGCCGCTTCCATGGCGCATTTCTCATTGGGCGCCCACTCGGCATAGACTTCCGGGTACAAAGCAACCTCCTCCGTGACTTCCGTGGAAGGGGTGCCGGGATAGGAAGACACGAAACGGCACCCTGCCTCGTACATACCGCGGGCTATGGCGCCGTTTCCCAGCAAAAGCTTCTTCATCAGGTAGACCTCCTAAATTGTTTTCTGTACACATTATGACACATCTGCAGGCAGAACACAAATATATTATTTTTCGGGGAAAATCGAGGAGTGCGGGGAGTGTGGAGAGTTGGGTTTGAGGGTGGAAAGCAGGGATTGAAAGGTGGGGTGTGTGGAAAGGGATTGGGATGAGTTTTGAGGGTGAAATTTGGAAAGTTGAAAGTGTGGAAAGGCGAGTTCTGCTTATCCCCTCAGTCTTGTTCCTTCCGCTTACGCTTCAGTCACAATCCAGCTCCCCTTGAACATCAAGGGGAGCCATGCGTGGTATAGGTACTTACGGCGCATTCAGCTTTTGGAGTTGAAGAGACTAAGCACAATCTTACCTCCCTCTGGTCAACAACCCATTGACCTGTTGTCGAGGCTTGAGAGGTCGGAAGAGGCAAAGTTCTTCGACAACAATTCACAGAATTGTTGCCGAGACTAATTGCGGGACAAAAATGTATTTTCTTTCTCTTTTGGATGCATGGTGCATGAATTCTTCCCGTTTGCATAGTCTTTTGAGGGAGGCGTTGTTAACAAACTGGTTGCGTAAAGTTCACAGAAAAGACGAATTTTGAATTTTTTATGTCCAAAATATGAACGAAATGCAGGAAATAATTCATGCAAATTCAATCATACTGCAGGAACATCGAAAAAATCCCTTAAAAATCGTTTGTTTTCATGGAGAAAAGCAATAAAAATGAAGTTTAAACAAAAAATCCCGTGCAAATGTGTTTTTCTTCATAAAAATGCGCATCGAAAAAAACGTTGTGCTTTTTGTGAAGATTTAGTAAACTGATAGCAATCAGAGTTAAATAGGAGGGATTTGGGGTGCTTCCTGCTAACTCAGATAAATTCACAGGAGGAATTAAGAATGGAAAGTTTCCTGCTCCCAATCGTGCAAACCGTCAACGGCTATCTGACGGACTACATCCTCATCTTCCTGCTGGTGGGCTGCGGTCTGTGGTTCTCCATTAAGACCAAGTTTGTCCAGGTTCGCTGCTTCGGCGAAGGCATGAAGAACGTATTCGGCAAGCTATCCCTGAAGGGCGGCAAGCAGGGCGGCGGCATGAGCTCCTTCCAGGCTCTGGCCACGGCTATCGCCGCTCAGGTCGGTACCGGCAACATCGTCGGTGCATCCGGCGCCATCCTCATCGGCGGCCCCGGCGCCATCTTCTGGATGTGGGTGATTGCCTTCTTCGGCATGGCCACCATTTATGCAGAAGCTACGCTGGCTCAGAAGACCCGTGTTGTGAAGGAGAACGGCGAAGTTCTCGGCGGCCCCGTGTACTACATCCGCACTGCCTTTAAGGGCGGCTTCGGCAAGTTCTTGGCTATCTTCTTTGCCATCGCCATCATCATTGCTCTGGGCTTCTTCGGCTGCATGGTACAGTCCAACTCCATCGGCGAAGTCATGAACACCGCTTTCGGTATCCCCACCTGGGTGGTCGGTATCGTTCTGGTTGTGATCTCCGGCTTCATCTTCCTGGGCAACATGGATCGTCTTGCCTCCGTTACCGAGAAGCTGGTGCCCGTCATGGCTGGTTTCTATATCCTCGGCGGCATCCTCATCATGATCTTCAACATCGGTAAGGTGCCCGAAGCCTTCGGCCTCATCTTCAAGTATGCCTTCCAGCCCCAGGCCATGATTGGCGGTCTGTTCTGGGCTGCTATTAAAACTGCAGTTTCTCAGGGTGCAAAGCGCGGTCTGTTCTCCAACGAAGCCGGTATGGGTTCTACCCCCCATGCACATGCACAGGCCAACGTAAAGACCCCCCACGAGCAGGGCACCGTGGCCATGGCCGGTGTGTTCATTGACACCTTCGTAGTGCTCACCATCACCGCTCTGGCCGCCGTCATCATGCTGTACACTAAGGGCGGCCCCCTGTCTGCCGACAAGATTCTTGTAAACGGCGTTATGACCATCCCCGACGGGTTCTCCAAGACCAATCTGGCTCAGCATGCTTTCGGCGCTGCTTTTGCTACCGTATTTGGTGAGACTGTCGGCAATTCCATCGGCAACATCTTCATCGCCATTGCTCTGTTCTTCTTTGCCTTCTCCACCGTTCTGGGCTGGAATATGTTCGGCAAGATCAACGTGCAGTACCTCTTCGGCAAGAGCGAGAAGAGCAGCAAGATTGCCCACTATGTGTACACCATCATCGCCCTGGTCTTCATCTTCCTGGGCACCCTGGCTTCCAACGATCTGGTGTGGGAGCTCACCGACTTCTTCAACTACCTCATGGTTCTGCCCAACGTCATCGCCCTCTTTGCCTGCACCGGCATGGTGGTCAGCATGACCAAGTTCAAGAAGGACGAACTGAAGGTTGTAGAGTAAGCGCACTTTGCTAAGAGGCTTCGGCTTTGGTTTACCTGTCGTCTAAAGCCGAGGCACTCTCTTCCAAACAAAATGCATCTCACCCCATTGCCACAAAAGGAGCCCAACGGCTCCTTTTTTTCGTGTCAGGGAATGGGGCTTGCCAATTCTCAGCGATGGGTTTTGAGGGGCTGTCTGAGCGATAGCGAGGACTGAGGGGATAAGAAAAACCTGCTTCCTCTCTCATCCCTGACCTCTTGCTTCGCAATCCACCTCCCCTTATTCACTAAGGGGAGGCTTCCGCTAGCAAGTTGCTTGTGTGATGAAAAGCAAATACAAGTGGAGAGTCTTTTACAGCGCATGGCTCCCCTTATGTACAACGGTTTACCCGTAAGAGCTGTCTGCGGAGCAGACTGAGGGGTTGACTTAATGGCGAGACTAACAGGTTAAGTTTTTCACCATATG
>CAZPCH010000129.1:0-4882 GCA_964585055.1 uncultured Christensenella sp.
GCCTTTGCATTTTATCTGCAGGCGGTATGCTATAGATGCGGCTGAGGGAAACCCCGCCGACACCACCGGAGGATTGCAACAATGACACATATGGAAATGGTAGAAAAACTGCGCAGAAGCGCCAACGTCACCTACGAAGAGGCACGGGATGCCTTGGAGAGAGCCAACTGGGACTTGCTGGACGCCATGATTGAGCTGGAGCGGCAGGGGAAGATTAAGCCCGGCGCCCGCTACGACACGGGCAGCGACTCTGAAACCGGCGCCCGCACGGTGTATGTGAACCGTGGGGAGTCCGCTTGGGACAAGTTCTGGAAGGGCGTTGCGGACGTGTGCCGCAAGATTTGCCGCAACGATTTTCAGGCCACCCAGGATGGCCGTCAGCTTCTGCGGCTGCCCATTATTTTGGCGTTGCTGCTGCTGTGTATCGGCTTTTGGGTGCTGCTGCCCCTGATGCTGATTTCCCTGTTCTTTGGCTGGCGGTACGGCTTCTGCGGCCCCGACTTTGAAAACAGCAAGATCAACGAGGCCATGGGCAAGGCCACGGACGCCGCTGAGGACATTAAAAAGACCCTGACGGAAGAGGACAAAAAGTAAGCATAAGCCGGGCACCCCCGGCTTTCCACATATCAGAACCTGTTTTTGGAGGCAGTATGACCCGAATTTTGATTGTAGAGGACGAGGAAAAGATCAGCCGCTTTTTGCAGTTGGAACTGGAGCACGAGGGCTATGCCGTGGGGCTGGCCTTTGACGGACGGACGGGGCTGGAGATGGCCGAGTCCGAGCAGTTTGATCTGCTGGTGCTGGATCTCATGCTTCCCCAGCTTAGCGGCATGGAGGTCCTCCGCCGCCTGCGCAAAAGCTCCTCCCTGCCCGTCATCCTCCTCACCGCCCGCGACTCCGTCATGGACAAAGTGGCGGGGCTGGACAGCGGCGCCAACGACTACATCACCAAGCCCTTTGCCATAGAGGAGCTTTTAGCCCGCATTCGGGTGCTTCTGCGCCATGCCCCTGCTCAGGCGGAAAGCGGCGAACTGCACTGGGGGAAGCTCACCCTGCGCCCTGCCGCCAGAGAAGCCTGGTATGGGGAGGAGGAGCTGTCCCTGAGCCAAAAGGAATACGCCCTGCTCATGACCCTGCTGGAGAATAAGAACATCGTCCTCTCCCGAGACACCCTTCTCAACAAGATTTGGGGCTATCAGTATGTGGGGGAAACCAACGTGGTGGACGTGTATGTCCGCTACCTGCGAGCGAAGATTGACGAAAAGTACGGGGTAAAGATGATCCGCACCGTGCGGGGAGTCGGCTACGCCATTCGGGACACGGAGGCATAGGCCATGGAAACGAAAAAGCGGACTGCGTCCTTGGTCACCCGCCTGACCTGGAAACTGCGCCTGCGGGCTCTGTCCCAACTGCTTTTTTCCTGCCTCGGCCTCCTCTTTGCTGGAGCGGTCGGCTGGTGCTTTGCCGTAGAATGCGAAGCGTTGGGCAGATTTGACCCCTTTATCCCCCGTTCCTTTTTCTTCCAGTCGGCTTCAGCGAGCCTTTCCTCTCTGTCCTATGAGCTTCCCTATGAAACCATAGATGTATTTGTCATAGGCGAGTTTCTTTCCCCTTGGTTCATTGTGGTAGGATGCATCTTCTGCGCCGGATTTTTGGGCTGGTTGCTGGGCTTTTTTAAGGAACAGAAGAATTTGAAGGCGCTCTTTGCTCCCATTGACGAAATGGCCGCCGCCGCCCAGCAGTTGGCGGAGCACAGCTTTGACGAGGAGAAACTGCGGAATCTGGAGTCCGCCATTGCGGGCATCTCCGCCCCCGACGCCCGCATAGAGGTGGAGGACGAGGAGCTTATGGGGCTGGAGCAGGCCATGAACGACATGCTCCGCCGTCTGCAGGAAAGCGCCCGCCAGCAGATGCGTTTTGTGGACGATGCCAGCCATGAACTGCGCACTCCCATTGCCGTTTTGCAGGGGTACACCCGCATGCTGGAACGCTGGGGGAAGAGCGATCCCAAGGTGCTGGAGGAGTCCATCGCCGCCATTGCCACGGAGACGGAGCACATGAAGACCCTGGTGGAACAGCTTCTTTTCCTCGCCCGCGGGGATATGGGACGTTCCAATCTGACTCTGAAGCCCATGCCCCTGTCCCCCCTTATGAAGGAGCTTTTTGAGGAGAGCCGCATGATTGACGGCGATCACGAGTATACCCTGGAGGTATGCCCGGAGTTGTGGGCTCAGGGGGACGAGGCCATGCTCAAGCAGGCTCTGCGGATTCTGATCGACAACGCCGCCAAGTACACCCCCGAGGGGGGGCAGATTCTTCTGCGCATGAGCCGGGAGGGGGAAAATGTCCTGCTGGCCGTGCAGGACAGCGGCATCGGCATCGCCGCAGAGGATGTGGCGCACGTCTTTGACCGCTTCTATCGGGCGGACAAGGCACGGACAAAGGGGGGCAGCGGTCTGGGGCTGTCCATCGCCAAGTGGATTATCGAAGGCCACGGTGGCACGGGAAGCGTCCTTAGCTACGAGGGCGTCGGCACCAGAGTCACCGTATCCCTGCCCCTGCTGAAATAAGGGCGGAAAGTTTTTCCATTGCCCAATCGTTTCTCATTAAAAAAGCCGCCCGAGGGCGGCTTTTTGTGCGGGAATTACTTCTTGATCTTTTTGCTGTAGGGAGTGTTGGCAAGGGGCAAAGAGGAGCGGTCCTCCCCGTCAAAGGCCGCATAGGCGGCGGCAATGGCGGGCGCCGTAGGAATGGAGGTGATTTCCCCCAGTCCAATGGCTCCGTTGGCAATGGGCAGTCCCGGTTTCTCCACCAGAATGGAGGTAATGGGCGGCACCTGATTGGCTCTGAACAGCCCCAAAGTGCCGAACTTTCCCTTGGGCACGCAGTGCTCCAGAGGATATTGTTCCGTCAAGGCGTAGCCGCAGGACATGGTTACGCCCCCCTCAATCTGTCCCTCCGCCGCCTTGGGGTTGATGACCCGTCCCGCATCGTGGGCGGCCACCATCTCCTGAATGCGGCCGTCCTCTCCCAGTATGCACACATGGGTGGCGTAGCCGTAGGCCACATGGGACACGGGGTTGGGCTTGTTCGCCCCCAGCTTGTCGGTCTTGGCCAGATATTCCCCGAAGAACTCCTCGTCCTCCAGCTCCTCCAAGGTGCGGCCTCGACGGTAGTCGTTGAAAATCAGGCAGGCTCTGTGGGCGGCTTCTCCTGTGACCGTGGTGTGGCGGGAGCCGGAGGTGGTGCCCGAGTCGGGGCTGGTAGCGGTGTTGGGCACCTCCAGAACGATATCCTCTCTGGGAATCCCCGTTTCCTCGGCTACAATCTGCACCAGCACCGTGCCTACCCCCTGCCCGATGCAGGAAGCGGCGCAGTAGATATGCATCTTGCCTCCCTTGACCACCAGCCGCACCCGGCCGGTGTCCCGAATGCCCACGCCTACGCCTGCATTCTTCATGGCACAGGCGATGCCCGCATACTTGGCCTTTTCAAAGGTATCCTTCACCGCCAGCAGGGTCTCCACCAATCCCGTACTCTGATCCACAATCTGTCCGTTGGGCAGAGTTTCTCCGGGGCGGATGGCGTTCTTGTAGCGAATCTCCCAAGGGGACATGCAGATCTTCTTGCCCATGCGGGAGAGCAGGGTCTCAATGGCAAAGCAGGTCTGGGTGACGCCGAAGCCTCTGAAGGCCCCGGCAGGGGGATTATTGGTATACCAGGCTTCCCCGGTAATCTCAAAGTTCTCGTAATGATAGGGACCGGCGGCGTGGGTGCAGGCACGCTCCAGCACGGGGCCGCCCAGGGAGGCGTAAGCGCCGGTGTCGGCGATGACCTCGGCCTTGACTCCCAGAATGTTCCCCTCCTTGTCACAACCCAAGGTGAAGGTCATGTCCATGGGGTGGCGCTTGGGATGCACGGCAATGCTCTCCGCCCGGGTGAGCTTTACCTTCACAGGTTTTTTGAGCAGGTAGGCAAGCAGAGCCGCATGGTGCTGGACGGACACGTCCTCCTTGCCGCCAAAGCCGCCCCCAACCAGCTTGTTCTCCACCCGCACAAGGCCTTCGGGAAGATCCAGCATGGGCATAATCTCGTGCTGGGTGTCGTAGGGGCTCTGGTCCCCCGTCCACACCTCTACCCCCCAGCCCTTGGGGAAGGCCACGGCGCACTCAGGCTCCAGGAAGGCGTGCTCCGTAAAGGGAGTGTGGAAGGTATCCGTCAAAACAAAATCCGCCTTGGCAATGGCCTCGTCGGCATTGCCTCTTGACACATGCTTTTTGGCCATAAGGTTGCCCCCCTGATGAATAAGGGGCGCCCCCTCGGCCATGCTTTCGTAGGGGCTTTCTATGGGGGTGAGCACCTCGTACTCCACCTCCACCAGCTTTTTGGCCTGCTCCAGAATCTCCTTGGTCTCGGCGGCCACCAGACAGACGCTGTCCCCCACATACCTCGTGCACTCGCCTACGGGAATCATGGTGTCCCAGTCCTTAACCAGATGCCCCACCTTCACGGAGCCGGGGATGTCTGCCGCCGTAAAGACCCCCAGCACTCCGGGGAGGGCCAAGGCTTTCTCTGCATGGATAGCCAGCACTCTGGCTCTTGGGTATTGGGAGCGGACGGCCGAGCCGTAGACCATGCCGGGCATCTCCACATCGTCGCAGTAGACCCCTGTGCCCAGCACCTTTTCCTTCACATCAATGCGGTGAACGTTCTTGCCGATGCCCCAGCTTCTGTCCGTGGCGGGCACTTCGCCCTTTCTGAAGCATTCCGCCGCCAGTTCAATGGCCTTGACAATCTTCACATATCCCGTGCAGCGGCAGATATTGTTGCGGATGGCAAAGCGAATCTCCTCCTCCGTGGGATTCAAGTTCACGTCCAGAAG
>CAZPCH010000130.1:0-3024 GCA_964585055.1 uncultured Christensenella sp.
TGCACCCGGGGAACAGTTCCTTTATGTCTCCCACCAGAGAGCTTGCCGCCATTTCCTCCCCGCCGCCGTAGGCATAGGCATAGGTCAGGTGCAGGCTTTTTGTGGCACGGCTCAGGGCGGTGTACAGTTCCAAACGGTCAAACTCCGTCTCATACTCCGTCCCCTGCCACAAGGTCAGCCCCTCCTCCTGCAGAAGCTCCAATTCTCCGTTGTCAATAAGTGCATCGTCGGGATGCTCTCTTGGCAAAAGCCCCTCGTTGCACCCCAGCACAAACAGCACGGGGACAAAGGGACTGCGGGTGCGGGCAAAGTCCCCCAACAGCACCTGATCCGCCGTGCCGGGCAGCACCCCAAGGGTGTACCCCGCCGCTCCCTCCTCCATAAGGGAGACAAATTCCTTCATGGGGAGAACGTCCTCCCCCAAGATAGCGTACATCTGGGTCAAAAGCTCGCAGATGACGTTCCAAACCTGCTCGTGAAGCTGTGCCTGCTGGGCGTCCCCCGCCTGCAAAAGAGCCACCGCCTTTTGGTGAAGCTGTTCCCGCAGAGACAGGGTCTCCAGATATTTATAAATCCCCAGCACCCGCTCCTGCACCGTGGCCCCGCCGCCCATGGCTTCCTTTAAAGCCAAGAGGGGCTCGGCTAAAATCTGCCGTGCCTTTTCCGCCGCCTCGGGGACGGCTCCGTAGGAAAAGGGTTTAGAGAGACTGCTTCCGAACAAACCGTAGCGCAGGACATAGTTTTCAAAGACCTCCCCCTCCTCTTGGGTGATGCCTGCATAGCCCGTTTTCATTAGGGAGAGCACCTGCTCCATGCTGCCGTTTTGGCAGAAGCCCAAGGCGCACATAAGCAGGGCCATGGCACCGTGGCCCTTGACGGGGCGGCCCGCATCGTGGAAGAGAGGGATGTTTCTGCGGCGGAAGGCTCTGCTGACCAGGGAGGCGTACCCCTCCGTGTCTGTCATAAGCACGGCTATGTCCCTATAGCGGTACCCCCGCCGCACCAAAGACAGCACCCTGTCCCCCAGCAGTTCCGCCTCCAGTTCCCTGTCCCCGCAGGCGCACAAAGTCACGGCCTTGGTTTCCTTTTTATAGGGATGGGGCGTCTCCGAAAAAAGCTCCCGCTCCAAATGCCCCAGAGCTTCGTCCCCCTGCACCTGCCGCCCGTCCATGGGATGGAAGAAGAGGGGAATGCCCAGCTTCTCCCCCATATTGCAGAGCCTGTCAAAGGTGCGCTTGTCGGGGGCAAAGAGGGGAGACTCCAAATCCTTGGGATCAAGGCGCAAAGATACGGTCATGGACAGACAGCACCCCAGCAAACTCTCCAAAAAGCGGAAAAGCTGGCGGCTGGGCAAGTCGATGCCGTCGATGTAGATGTGGCTTTTGCAAAGTCTGGAAGCGGGGAAACACTCCCTCGCCCGGTTCCAAAGATCCCCCTCGGTGAGATACCTGTCCTCCAAAAAGGCTTGCACCTCCCCGTATAAAAGACCCAAATCGTGAAGCTTCATGCCCAGAAGGCTCCCCTCGGGCAGCTTTTGGGCGGTGTCCAGCACCTCCTTGGGGCTTACGTCGCTTTGCTTAAAGCGGGTGATAAAGCCGTCCATCTTGGCGGCAAAGCCTCTAGAGGCGGCAATGGGGGCAAAGAGGGTCAGTTCCTTCTGCTTTTTCAGCGCCGCCTTGCGCACGGCCATAAGCCGCCCCTGGGTAGATAGATAGGGCAGAAAGACCCCCTGCTCATCGAGCACCCGCTGGGAAAAGCGGCTCATGCTCAGCACCTGTCCCCCGGCCAGACCTCCGCACAAAGCGCACAGCTCCCGCTCCGCTTCATAGGTGGACTGCTCCGCCGTAAGCAAAACGGCAGGCTCCCCCTTTTGCATATGGGACATGAGCCGACGGTACAAAAGGCGGCTTTTGCCGCTGCCGGAGCGGCCGTAGAGAATGGTCAGGGATGATGGGGCCATGGGTACCTCACTGAAAATGGAATTTTGGGCAGAGGAAATTTTTCCCCTTAAAACTTCTCCGTGTGCAGGGGGGTGTAAACCATCTTCCCCCGCTCATTGGTGCTTTCATACAGGACGATGGAGCGCACCACAAAGGGAGTGTTGGGGGTTCTCAATTTAGAGATGTCCCCGTGCTCCACTCCTCGTCCCAGGGTGATGTGGGGCACCAGCCGCCCCTTGCCGCCGTTGAACCCCTGCTCCCACAGGGCGCTCTCCAGCATTTGGTGAATGCGGTGAAGTTCGCTCAGTTCTCCGTCCACCCCCAGATAGCTGGTTCTGGCACCGCCGTGGGTAAAGGAACCGTAAGCCCCCAGCTTCAAAGGGAAGGGGCGGGCGTCCCGCACGGCCTCGTGCATGGCGTAGGCCAGCTCCGCCAGCTTCTGGCTCTCGCCGATAAAGCGCAGGGTGATGTGGTGGTTTCCCCGAGGGACAAAGCTCCCCCCGGAAGAGGTCTCCCGCAGCGTCTCCTCAAAGTTCCAGACGCTTTTCATAACGTCCTTGGGCAGCGGAATGGCAATAAACAATCTCATATACATACTTCTCCCTTGGCAGGATATTCTTTCACATGTGTATTGTACCCCATACGGCGAAAAAAGTACAGAGGCATATCCCCGCCCAAGGGGCATAGTCTTTTTTTAGGAGGTGACGGGAATGAACATCGTATTGCAGGACAAAACGGGCCGTGCGGCGGGACATATACGGTTGGATAAGACAGGCGGGGCTTTATATCTGCGGCAAGGGGGGAGCGGGGAAGGGGTTTTGCTTTCAAAAAGGGGAGAGCGGTGGGATCTTTTTTCGCCCTGCCCCTTTGCCCCCGCAGGGGCGGTGGTGGTAGAAAAGGGCCGCATTCTCTATAAGGGCCTTGCCCCGGGACAAGAGGGAAGGGCGGAAGAAATGGAAGATTTATACCTCCATCCCCCTAAGGAGGAGGTACAGGAAGCGCCCCTTTCAAAAGAGGAAGGGGAGGGTTTAAAAGAGGAGGCGGGGGAGGCGGAAGACATCCCCGAAAGCCCCCCTGAGGAGGA
>CAZPCH010000130.1:3034-4875 GCA_964585055.1 uncultured Christensenella sp.
TGGAGGAGGCGCAGGCCGCCGCCGCCGTTTTTGGGGCCTTGACGGAGGAGGCGGGGGAGGTCTTTTCCCTGTTGGAGCAGGGCGTACCCAAGGCATCTCCCATGCCCATGGGCGGGGACAGGTGGATGGAGCAAACGGCCCGCTTGCTTTCAAACATAAAAAAAGAGCCCCCAAGGGACTCGCGGGAAACCTCTGCGCCCATAGAAAACCCCTTCCCCTATGCTTTCCCCGGGGCCGTCTTCCGCCGTGTGTGGGGGCAGGGGGTGCTGGAGCATTTGGAGGGCACATGGAAGCAGGGAAACAAGCTCTATGAACTCACCGCCGCTCCGGGAGCTCCTGCCTGCCGCCCGCCCAAACATTTAAGCGGGTTCACCCGCTATGTGCGCACGGGACGGGGAGGCTACTGGGTTAAGCTTTCTCCCCTTTCTTAAGGCGGATGGCTCTGCGGAAGGTATGAAAGCTGGAGAGCAGGGCGGCTACGGCCACAATGCCCACGGCCAAGGCAAGGGCGCTGACGGCGGTGTCGGTGCCCCACTGCAATATCTCCCCTCTGCTCCCCCGCACCATGGCTTCCATGGTGCAGTACAGCCCCCGCCCGGGAACCATGGCGATGAGGGCGGGCATCAAATACACCGTGGCGGGAGTGCGGGTGAGCCTTGCCATAACCTCGGCGTACCCCGCCCCAAAGAGGGCGGCTACGGTCTGGGAGGCAAAGCCGTCCCCCAGCAAAGGCTGGCACAGCAAATATACCCCCCAGCACAGGGAGCAGCCGATGCAGCAGCCCCAAATGCTCTTTTTGGGCACTCGGAAGATGAAGCAGAAGCCGAAGGCACTGATGCCGGCGGTGACAATCTGCACCCAAGCGTGGTCGGCCAGGGAGCCAAGCTGGCTGACGGGCCAACTGCTTTGAGACAAAAGCAGGGCGGAAGCAAAGCCTGCGGCAATAAAGCAGGCGATAAGCAGGCTCTCCACCAGCCGCAAGGTGCCGGAGATGGTGTCCCCCATGAGCATATCCCGCACGGAGTTGGTCATGGCGATGCCGGGGATGAGGAGCATGATGGTGCCGATCATAATGCTGCCGGGGTGAAAGAGGGGGCTTACAAGGCCGGGGAGAATGGCCGCCAGCCCCGCAAGGAGGGACAAAAAGAAGGTCCGCAAAAGCCTTTGCATATGCACCCGCTTCAAAAGCCCGTCCCCAAAGTACAGTAAAAGCCCCACCACGGCCGCCGCTCCTCCGTCCTGAGGGGCGCCCCCCAGAAAGACGGTGAAGGCGGAAGCCCCCAAACAATAGCCGAACAGGCGGCCAAGGGCATCCTTTTTGCCTTGCTTTTGACAGCGGATTTCCTCCAGCCCCTTAGCTAACTCCTCTCCCGAGCCCTTTTGACTGCAGATGCGGCGGGATAGGTCGTTATAGCGGCTCAGGCGGGCAAAGTCGGTATCGTACCGCCCCCCGTCAATGCGCCGAAGCTGGGTGAGCACCTCCCCGTCGGGGAAGGCGGCGGTCAAAGTAATGCTGGAGGGGATGGTTATGACGTCCACCCGAACGGCGCCGAAGCAGGTGAGCAGACGCCAAACGGTGTCCTCCACCCGGCTGACCTCCGCCCCGCACCAGAGCATTTCCTGCCCCATGTCCAATGTATATGTAAGGAGTTTGGCTCTCTCCATGTGTGCCTCCCAAAATGTTTACCTGCATTATACCCTGCCCGCTCCCCCATGACAAGACGGGTTTCGCCTCTTTCAGCGGGGCTTCCTTCGGTTTTTCCCATCAAACCGACCCTTTTGCCTGCGGCAGTGAAATTTGCGCTTTGCGCAAGTGAAATATGGCTTTGCCATGTGAAATA
>CAZPCH010000131.1:0-4871 GCA_964585055.1 uncultured Christensenella sp.
GCAGTGCGCTGCTTTCCAAATTAGAAGGAGGTATGAAGTAGTTATGATGAATCGTCCGCCCGTCAATGAGCTGGTAGAAAAAGCCGGAAGCCGGTATATGCTGGTGACCGCCGTATCCGTTCGGGCTCGTCAGCTTCAGGATGACCCCGACAAGCTGGGCAACAAGAAGCCTGTCTCCATGGCCGTGGAAGAACTGTACGAAGACAAGCTCGTACTCACCGCTCCCAAGGAGGCCTAAGGTCTTTTTAGAATTCTGCCCGCTTTGTAAAGTCGAAGCGGGCTTTTTTGCGTCTGGGAAAGGAGGCGTCCAAGGTGTTTGCCAAAGTCATAGTGGATATTGCTCACGGAGCCGTGGATCGGGCTTTTACCTATCACGTCCCCGATGCCCTCCCTGTGCGCCCGGGACACCACGTTTCCCTCCCCTTCGGGCAGGGGAACAAGACCACGGAGGGCTTCGTTCTCTCCCTGTCCGAAAACAGCGGCTTGGAGGACGGCGTCCGCTGTAAGGACATCCTGTCCATTTTGGAGCCCTACCCCGTGCTGACGGAGGAGCAGCTTCAGCTTGCCCACTGGATGAAGGACACCTACAACTGCCTGCTCATCGATGCCTTGCGGCTGATGATTCCCTCCCAGCTTCGAGGGGGGCGGGTTCACGAAAAGAAGGAACGGGTGGTGCGCCTTAGGGAGGAGGCAGACATAGAAGCCTTTATGTCCGCCTGCAAAAGCCCCGTCCAGAAGGAAGTGGTATCCCTGCTGAAAAAGACGGGACAGCCCATGGCCATTAGAGACATTGCCGCCATGATTCCCAAAGCCTCCTCCGCCATAGCCCCCTTGCTGAAAAAAGGACTGATTGAAGAGGACAGCTTCACCGTCTTCCGCCGTCCCGGCTACGGCGCCTTGCAGGAGGGACGCCCTCAGCTTACAGAGGAGCAGTCTCAGGCCTTACAGGGCTTTGAAGCCATGGCCCCCGGGCGCATTGCTCTTTTGCGGGGGGTAACGGGCAGCGGCAAAACGGAGGTGTATTTAAGGTGCATCGAAAGCTGTTTAAGCCGTGGGGAAGGCGCCATCGTGCTGGTGCCGGAAATTGCCCTGACGCCCCAGACCGTAGGCCGCTTTTCCGCCCGCTTCGGGGATAAAATTGCCGTGCTGCACAGCCGCCTGTCCCCCGGGGAGCGCTTTGACGAATGGCGGCGGATTCGCCTTGGACGGGCGCCCATTGTCATCGGTGCCCGCAGTGCGGTCTTTGCCCCTGTGGAGAATCTAAAGCTCATTCTCATAGACGAGGAGCATGAGAGCAGTTATCAAAGCGAGACCGCTCCCAGATATCAGGCCTTGGATGTGGCCCGCAAGCGCATGTCCGTGCTGGGCGGCAAGATTCTTCTCGGCAGCGCCACCCCCTCCCTCCTCAGCTATTATCGAGCCCTCAACGGCAGCTATACCCTGCTGGAGCTCCCCCATCGGGTGCAGAACCGCCCCTTGCCCCAAGTGCTTCTGCAGGATATGCGGGAAGAGTTTCTCCTGGGGAACAACGGCATCTTCTCTCAAAAGCTTCTGACCCTGCTGGGGCAGTGCTTTCGGGAGGGGCATCAGGCCATGCTGTTTATCAATCGGCGGGGGTACTCCACCTTTGTCTCCTGCCGAGCCTGCGGGTATGTACTCAAGTGCGACAACTGCGACATCTCTATGACCTACCACAAATCGGAGAACCGCACCCGCTGTCACTACTGCGGCGCCGTTCAGCCCCTGCCCAAGGAGTGTCCCAACTGCCGCAAGCCCTTTATCAAGCACTTCGGCATCGGCACGGAGCAGGTGGAGGAACAGGTGCAAAAGTTCTTTCCTCAAATCAAGTGCCTGCGCATGGACACGGACACCGTCCGCACCAAAAACGCCTACGAGGACATTCTCTCCGCCTTCCGCCGCGGGGAGGCTCAAGTGCTCATCGGCACCCAGATGATTGCCAAGGGCCATGACTTCCCCAACGTAACCTTGGTGGGGGTCATCAGCGCCGACACCACCTTAAATTACCCGGACTACCGCAGTGCCGAGCGCACCTTCCACCTTTTGACTCAGGTGGCGGGACGAGCGGGGCGGGACAAGAACCCCGGGCAGGTGGTACTGCAGACCTACAGCCCCGAGCACCCCATCCTGCGCTTTGCGGTGAACCACGATTTTGTGGGCTTTTTCCAGTATGAGATTGCCCAGCGGAAAAAGAGCCTCTATCCCCCCTTCTCCCTGTTTCTGCGGGTGATTGTTCAGGGGGAGGAGGAAGCCTCCCTCAACGAGCGGGGAAAACGCTACGCCATGGAGCTGGAGAAAATCATCCGTCAGGCTCTTGGAAAGGAGGGCGAAGGGGATTTGCTCCTGCTCTACGCCTCCCCTGCCCCCATCTCCCGCATTGCGGGACAGTACCGCTACCAGATTCTCTGCAAGCTGTTGCGCACCAAGCGTCTGCCCGCTGTCCTTCGTGCCGTGTACGCCTTTGAAAACGGCTGTCACGAGGAGGGGCTTGGCCGCATTGAAATCAACCCTCAGGATATGTATTGATTTTTAGGATTCCGAAAGGACGCCCCGCCCCGTTCCCCCCCGCATGCCCTGCATGCTTCCTACTTTAACCTCGAGGATATTTTAAAATGCAAATAAACCAAAACAAAAAGCCCGTTTCCCCCTGGAGGTTCTTTTTCCGAAGCCTCCGGGGCTTTCGGCACAATTTGATTGCCTCCTTTTTGCTGGTGGTGCTGAGCACTTTGTGCGTGTACCTTGCCCCCTTTGTCACCAGCTTCACTCTGGACTATGTTCTGCAGGGAAACAGCGAGAGCATTCCCGCCCTGCTGCTGCCCCTTTTGGACAGGCTGGGAGGCCGAGACTACTTTGCCGCCCATCTGTATCTATGCGGCCTTGCCTATCTGCTGTTCACTGTGTGCAACGGTCTATTCACCTATATGCGTCGGAAGCAGAACACCCTGGCTTCCGAGGGCATGGCCAAGGCCATGCGGGACAGCCTCTATCAGCACCTCAACGAAGTCCCCTACGACTACCACAAGCACGTTTCTACGGGAGACCTGGTTCAGCGGTGCACCAGCGACGTGGAGACCGTCCGCCGCTTTCTCAGCAATCAGGTCATGGAGATTCTCCGCACCAGCGCCATGTTCATCATCGCCTTGGTCATTATGTTCTCCCTGAAGCCTGTCATGGCCTGCATCTCCATGGCCACCATGCCCCTTTTGTGCGGCGCTTCCTTCGTCTATTTCCGCTATGTGCGCAAGTACTTTCAGGAGGCGGACGAAGCGGAGGGCGCCATCTCCACGGCCATTCAGGAGAACCTTACGGGGGTGCGGGTGGTGCGTGCCTTCGGACAGCAGAGAAATCAGTTTGATAAATTCACCAAGCTCAACGAGACCTACCGCCAAAAGAACTTTAAGCTCAGCGATCTGCTGGGGCTGTACTGGTCCATGACCGATGCCATCGGCTACGCCCAGATTGCCGTGACCCTCTTTGCGGGCATTCTCTTTTGCGCCAAGGGAGAGATGACCTTGGGCATGGTGACCCTGTTTACCACCTACACGGGCATGCTCACCTGGCCTTTGCGGCAGTTGGGGCGGATTCTGGCGGACATGGGCAAGTGCTCCGTGTCCCTGACCCGTCTGACGGAGATTATGGAAGCCCCCAAGGAGGAGGAGCCGGGACAGGCCCTTGTTTGCAATCTGCACGGGGACATTGTCTTTGACCACGTTTGCTTCGGCTACGATTCCCCCAGAGAGGTGCTCAACGACATCTCCTTTACCGCCCATCCCGGAGAAACCATTGCCATTCTGGGCTCCACGGGCTCGGGAAAGAGCAGTCTTGTGCAGCTTTTACAGCGGCTGTACTCCTGCACCGAGGGGCGCATCACCATCAACGGCACAGACATCAACGACATTGACCACGGGTATCTGCGCAAGAACATCGGCATCGTTCTGCAGGAGCCCTTCCTCTACTCCCGCACCATTCGGGAGAACATCCGCATCGTCCGCCCCGACGCCTCAGACGAAGAGGTGGAGGAAGCCGCCAGAACCGCCGCCGTCCATGACGTCATCATGTCCTTTGAAAAGGGCTACGATACGGAGGTAGGCGAGCGGGGCGTGACCCTCTCCGGCGGCCAGCAGCAGCGGGTAGCCATTGCCAGAACCCTGATGCAAAAGGCGCCCATCCTCATCTTTGACGATTCCATGAGCGCCGTGGACACCCAGACCGACGCCAAGATTCGGGACGCCCTTTACGGCCTTGGACAAGGCGGGGTGGTGTTCATTATCTCCCACCGCATTACCACCCTGTGCGAAGCGGACAAGATTCTGGTGCTGGATCACGGAAAGCTGGTACAGCAGGGCACCCACAACGAACTGATTGAGCAGGAGGGTCTCTATCGGCGCATCGCCGTCATTCAGGACGCTCTGGAAAGGAGGAACCGTGTATGAGCTACGAAAACGAACAGGATTTTTCCAAGGAAAAAGTCGACCTGAGTCTGTGGAAAAAGCTTTTTGCCTACGGACTGAAGAATAAAACTCTGCTTCTAAGCACGGTGCTGTCCATGCTGCTGGTAGCCGTCATCGATGCCTGCTATCCCCTTTTGAGCAGCTATGCCATAGACCGCTTCATCCTCCCCGGCAAGGCGGAGGGGGCAGGCTGGTTTCTGGCCGTGTACATCGCTCTGTGCTTCGTGCAGGCCTTGGGCACCTTCGGCTTTATCCACTGCTCCGGCAGAATGGAGATGAACATCTCCTACGACATCCGTCAGGACGGCTTTCGCAAGCTGCAGGAGCAATCCTTCGCCTTCTACGATAAGACCGCCGTGGGCTACCTTATGGCCCGCATGGTCAGCGACGTAAGCAGGCTCT
>CAZPCH010000132.1:0-4828 GCA_964585055.1 uncultured Christensenella sp.
AAGACTGAGCCACGCCTCTTTTGCCCGTTTGCCGCTTCTCCTATGTGCGTGCCTCCTGGGGGATTTCCTTCTTTTTGATAGGATGCCGAAGAACGGTCTTCCGCTTTTCGGGAGGCACCTTTCTTGCGTCGGAGAGATATATTTCGTGATGAAAGCGGCAGGAGGTGATGTCCGTTTCGTACCCTCTTTCCTGCATATATGTCTCCATCAGCGCCAAGGTGGCGGGCTCATCGTCATAGGAGCCGATATGCATGCACTGCACGCACAGCCCTTCGTCATAGACAAGGTACTCCGCTTTGGAGAAATCCAGCTTCTTTTTTCTGGTGGCCTCCGCTACCGCCCAGTCAAAGTCCGCCTTGGTGACAAAGTCGGGGAGACGGATGAGGGAAATCCATTGATAGGCATCCTTTCTGGTGTAGTCGATGCCGCTTACGCCCTCCTGCCACCAGAAGCCCTCTAAAGGCGGCACCACATAATCAAAGTAGCCCTCTATTTTGTGATCCCCCAGCTTGCTCATCTTAATGGTAAAGGCAAGACCGTACAATAAACTCATGGCCTGCTTGTATGCTCCGCCTTCTTCGTTGGGATCTCCCTGTCCCCGCACGGCAATATAGCGCATGGGTGGAATCTCCACTATGGAGGGCTTGCTTTTGGGCATATAAAACTCTTTGTACTCTTTCTTATAATCAAAGGCCATGAAAATTCTCCTTTTGCCTGAGGGGATAAGTGCCCCTTAGTTCTTTTTGTCTACGGAATCGGAAAGCTGCTGCCAGCTTTTCAGCAGGTCCTCTGCATGAGAGGCGTCGGATAGATAGGTTCGTATCTCCTCAGCTGTGCCCTTATAGATGTAGTGCATGACGCATAAATCCGTCCCCTGACGCACGCCGCGGGTGCAGAGCCTGTGCAAAGAAGGGTTAGAAGCATCGGGCTCGATGGATAGAGACATGCGATTCTCCGTTCCGGGATAATTGCAGCTCACGCCAATGGCTTTTTCCTTGGGGACCTCCTTCAAATCCAGCAAAAACTTTATACACCCTTCCAAAAGCTTTCTCTTTTGCTCCTCCAGCTTCGGATCCATAGGCTTGGAGGCGGGAGGCGCTGAGGGCTTCTTTGGGGCTTGGGAATCTTCTTTTGCAGGGGGACGCTTAAGCAGCCAATTCAGTATCATAATCCATTCCTCCTTTTGCGGTATTTTACCACGGTTCCCCCTGTATGAAAAGAGAAAAAAGACAAAACGGAGGGGAGGTTTTTCGCCGCGGGGAGCCGAAAGAAAAGATGGTTGCATTTGAAGATTGACTGTGGTAATATTGGCACAATAGTAAAGAATTTGTTGACAAAAATACAATCAAGAGAGGAGCATATTGTGAAAGGAACGGTTATTACCCTATGCCCTCCGGAAAAGATTCAAATTCCGGAGGAGTTTCTGACCATCTCCGTGGACGAAGAGCGGGTGGAGGAGGAACTCCGGCGCCTGTCTCTGCGCTATGCAAAGGAGACGGAAGAAGAGGTTGCCCAAAAGGGCGATACAATCTTTTGCCGTGCAGACGCTCAAAGCTATCCTGACGGGCGCACCATCCTTCTGTATACCGGCGTAGAAATGCCCGGTGCAGAGGAAGCGTCTAAAGCCGTGCTGGGCAAGAAGGCGGGGGATGAGGTTCTCACCAAGCTGGGGGAGAAGGATGCTGCGTTGACCGTGGAGAAGGTAATTCGCCTTCTTCCCGTAGAGGTCAACGATGCTCTCATTGCTTCCATAGGTCTGGAGAATATTCAAACGGTTGCGGAGTACCGCAGCTTTACGGCCGAAAAGATGCTTCAGGATGCCAAAATGGAAAAGCACAAAATGGCCATGGCCTACGTTGAGCAGGAGATGGAAAGCAACAGCACCTTTGCATATGAAGAAGAGGCGCTGGATAGAGAACTGGAAGAGAATCGGGAGGCCATTCAGGCAGATTACCGTGCCTACGATATGCCCGTCCCTGAGGATGAGGAGATTCGCACGGGTATTTTGCGTCAGGCCAAACAGCTTTGGATGGCGAAGGCTCTGTGCGAACAGCTGGGGATTCAGCCGGATGTTTCCGAAGCCGAAGAGAACGCCGACCAGATGGCCGAAATGATGAGCCTTATGGGTGAGGAAGTGCCTCCCCGGGAGAAGCTTGTGGAAGAGGCCGTGAACAACGGATATGTAAACGAGCTGTTCAGAATCGTGGACGAGTATGTATCGGAGAGAATGGGAGGCTAATATGGGAACGATAGAACTCAAAGACAGCCAGTGGAGAGACTTTATCCAAACGGAGTATGCCATTATCGACTGCTACGGGGATCAGTGCGTGGCCTGCGTTATGCTGGCGCCCTATTACGATGCCGTAGCCGATGAGCTTAACGGCATTCGTTTTGGCAGAGTTAACATCACCCAGCATCCGGACATCGCCGAGACCTTCGGCATCATGTCCATGCCCACCCTGCTCTTTTTCCGCAAGGGGGAGAAGGTGCATGAAATCAGCGGTTCCATGGAGCGGGAAGAGCTTCTTTCCCATGTGGCAAAGTTGCTGTACGAATAAGGAGGAGTTCAATGGCAAAGATTCGTCTCAATGAGGATCGGGAAACCGTAGCCCGCATTCGGGAAGGCCTAAAGCGCACGGGAGGCTTTTGCCCCTGCCGTGCGGAAAAATTGCCGGAATATAAATGTATCTGCGAAGAGTTTAAGGCTCAGTGCGCTGACCCTGACTTTGAGGGCTACTGCCACTGCAAGCTTTACTATAAATCAAAATAAGGAGGATTTTCCCATGAAAAAGACATTGTCCCTTCTGCTGGTTCTGGCCATGGCACTGTCTCTGTGCGCCTGCAGCCTGTTCAGCAATGAATCTGTTGTTCAGTTTGAAGAAATCTACACCCACAACGATCCCGAGGGCGTCAAGTACGATACCCGCAAGGTTATGATCAACAAGGACTTTGGCCTCATGCTGGAGGAAGTTGTGAACTCCATGGCCTATCCTGACACCGTAAAGATGGATGAGACCGGGAACATGGTTGGCATCTATGATTACGATCCTGCTACCGGCATGGCTTCCGGCTACACGGACATTGCCACCGGCGAGTTCGTGGAAGAACAGGTTGAACTGGGCATGCCCGACGAGTCCCTGATGATTGCTTTGAATGGCAATGTCACCTTGGGCGCTGTTATCTACGGTCAGGAAGGCAAGGCCGTGTATAACTACCTGTATGCTTTTTTGAGCGATGCCGCCGACAAGGATGCAGTCATGAACAACTTGGAGATGTACTACGGCTGGACTATGGAGGCTGAGAGCGACACCGTTCTCGTGTGCAAAGAGGATGAAGCCGCCATCGATGCCCGTTTCCAGATGTGGCAGGAGATGTACGGCCAGGTTCAGTCCGACCGCAGTGCAGACGGCTATGGAGAGAATCTGAAGATGGATTTGAGTCTGCGTGCTTACGGCGTCAACCCCTATGCCCCCACCAGCCTTGCGCAGGATCCCGAAGGACTGGAATTTGACTCCAAGCAGATTCTAACCTCCAACGGCGGCTACTCTTTCACGGATCCTTCTTTGGAGAAGGACATGAAGGTGCGTACGGACGTAATCTACGGTCTTGAGGGCAAAGTGGTAGCCCATTATATTTATTACGAGTACAATACCAAGGAAGCCGCCGATAAGCTGGCCAACAGCAGCGGCAACTTCTACACCGAGCCTCCTCTGCGTCTTTCCGACACCGTAGTGGCGGATGTGCTGGATACGCAGACCGTAAACGACACCATTCAGGCCTATATCGGTTACGGTGTTATGAGCGATGACAGCTTTGATTCTTACGTTGCCAATGTGGAGGAGAGCTTCTTCCTCATGCGCTACGAAGGCTGAGAGTATTAAGTGAACCGGGCGGATGCCGTAGCTTTCGAACGGCATTCGCCTTTGCTTTAGGAGGAACCCATGGCCAAAAGAGTAAAGGAAAAGCACCTTGGCGAAAGCTGGGGAGCTTTACTGCGTACTGTTCGTGACCTGAGATTGCCCTGGTTCTGGATTGCCCTGAGTCTGACGCTGAATTTGACGGAGACAACATTGCTTCTAAAGCT
This sequence comes from uncultured Christensenella sp., assembly GCA_964585055.1. Classification (GTDB taxonomy): domain Bacteria; phylum Bacillota; class Clostridia; order Christensenellales; family CAG-138; genus RUG472. The sequence continues at coordinate 4,085 of CAZPCH010000132.1, forward strand.
CCCCGTCACCACGTCTAACCTGCTCAGCGGCGATATCAGCGCTTCCACCGTCACGGAGGCAATCGTGTATTATGCTTTGACAGGCATTATTTCCATAGCCGCCGTAACGGCTATGATGCACGCCCAATCCTACAGCGTCTGCCGTACCCGGGAGCGGGTTTGGAACAGGATGCTGCGGATGCCCATGTCCTACTTTGACGCCAACGATCCTACGGAGCTTATGAGCGCAGTGACCAGTGATTCGGGGGCGGCCGGCACTCTGGTGAATATCCTTTTGAATCTACCCTCGGCGGTGTACTACGTCATCGGCGCCATGCTTACCATCGGGGAATATCATTGGCTGCTGGCTTTATCCTGCTTTATGCTCTTCCCCATTAAGTATGTGTATGCGTTGGTTATGGGGCGGGTGTTCCAAAAGAGCAGCATCCGCCTGTACAACCGCATCGGCAATCTGACCGGGTATCTGGCCGACCGCATTGCCCATTTGCAGTTGATTAAAACCTATACCAACGAAGACGAGGAGCAAAAGAACGGAGAAAACGCCGCCAACGAACTGCTCAAGGCCAACATGCGCATTGTCCACCAGGGAAATATTTCCGAGGTGTTCATGTCCGTCATGGACATTCTGCAGAAATTTGTGGTCATTCTGGTTGCGGTCATTTTGCTTCGACGGAAGGAAATTGACCTCGCCATTTGGCTGGCTTTCTTCCTTTTCTCTCAAAACCTGTTCTCCAATTTGGATCA
>CAZPCH010000133.1:0-4796 GCA_964585055.1 uncultured Christensenella sp.
AGCACAGCTTGGGCAGATATTTTTCCTTCTGGGCAGGGGTGCCGGTCTCATAGATGGGAGCGGCGCACCGGCTGGTGTGGGCGGAAAGCACTACGCCGGTAGTGCCGCACACACGGCTCATCTCCTCCACCGCCAGCACATAGGACAGAACGTCGCCGCCGGCGCCGCCTACGCTCTTGGGGAAGTAGATGCCCATCATGCCCAGCTTGGCCATCTTTTCTACGGTTTCTTTGGGGAAGTACTCCTCTGCATCCACTTTCTTGGCCAGAGGCTTCACTTCGTTTTCAGCAAACTCCCGGTACATCTTCTGCGCCAGCTGCTGCTGCTTGGAAAGTGTGAAATCCATATGGTAACCTCCTTATAGTTTGGGTAGAAGGCTGCCCCTTTTGGGGGCAGCCCGGGTAGGTATCTTATTTGGCGTCGATGGGGGTCTTGGTGCGGTCAGCGTTGTAGATATAGAAGCCCTTGCCGCTCTTGCAGCCCAGATTGCCGCTGCGAACCATCTTTCTCAGCAGGGGGCAGGGACGATACTTGGTGTCGCCCATCTCGTTGTACAGAACTTCCATAATGGCCAAGCAAACATCCAGACCGATGAAATCGCCCAGCTCGAAGGGTCCCATGGGATGGTTGGAGCCCAGCTTCATGGCGGTGTCGATGTCCTCGATGCTGGCAACGCCTTCCATCTTAATGTAGCAGGCCTCGTTGATTTCGGGGATGAGGATGCGGTTTACGATGAAGCCGGCGGCCTCGTTGACCTGTACGGGCACCTTGTTGATGGCCTTGGAGAGGTTGGTGATGAACTCTACCATCTCGGGGGTGGTGTTGGCACCGGCAGTGACCTCGATGAGCTTCATGCGGTCAGCGGGATTGAAGAAATGCATGCCGATGAGGGGACGGGTAAGGCCGTTGCCGATTTCGGTGATGGAAAGGCTGGAGGTGTTGGAAGCGAAGACGGTCTCGGGCTTGCAGATGGCATCCAACTCTTTGAAGGTGGTCTTCTTGACTTCCATGTTTTCAAAAGCGGCTTCCACGATGAGGTCGCAGTCGGCGCACAGATCTTCCTTAACGCCGGGGGTGATGGCGGCCAGAATGGCGTCTACCTTCTCCTGAGAAATCTTGCCCTTTTCTACCAGCTTCGCATATCCCTTGGCAATCTTGGCCTTGCCGCCTTCTGCCCACTCCTGCTTGATGTCGCAAAGAGCTACTTCGTATCCCTCACACTGTGCAAAGGCCTTGGCAATGCCCTGACCCATGGTGCCTGCGCCGATAACGCCGATTTTCATGATGATGTCCTCCTGATAATATTGAATATGGGAAGTGCCGGGCTCAAGGGCTGTCCCCAAAAGCCCGGCGGGGGGAAATAATACCTTTAGTTGTTGGTAAAGACGGCCTTGGGCTTGGGCTTTTCCCGGCTGAGGAAGCAGGCCATGCCCTCCACCTGATCGTGGGTCTCAAAGCAGTCGCCGAAGAGCTTCTCTTCAATGGCCACGCCCTCTTGGATGGACACCTGCATGCCCTCGTTGATGGCCTTCTTGCAGTTGCGCACGGCAATGGGGGCGTTGCGGGCGATGCGGGAGGCCAGCTTCAGAGCGTTTTCCATAAGCTCGGCCTGAGGATATACGGCGTTGACCAAACCGATGCGCAGGGCTTCCTGAGCGTCGATGTTCAAAGCGGAGTATACAAGCTGCTTGGCCATGCCCATGCCTACCAGACGGGAAAGCCTCTGGGTGCCTCCGAAGCCGGGGGTGATGCCCAGACCTACTTCGGGCTGACCGAAGACGGCGTTTTCGGAGCAAAGACGGATGTCGCAGCTCATGGCCAGCTCATTGCCGCCGCCCAGAGCAAAGCCGTTGACGGCCGCAATGACGGGGATGGGGAAGCTCTCGATATACAGGAAGATATCGTTGCCCAGCTTGCCGAAAGCCTCGCCCTCGACCTTGGTCATGGTGCTCATGGAGCCGATGTCCGCACCGGCCACGAAGCTCTTCTCGCCCTCGCCGGTGAGAATGATGCAGCGAACAGCATTCTGATCCACGGCTTCAAAGGCGGCCTTCAGATCGGCCAGCACCTCGGGGTTCAAAGCGTTGAGGGCTTTGGGACGGTCGATGGTGATAATCTCCACCGCACCCTGTACTTCAGTCTTTACAAAAGCCATGGTCTTCTCCTTACATCTCCACGATGGTGGCGCAGCCCATGCCGCCGCCGATGCACAGAGTGGCCAGACCCTTATGGGCGCCCCGAGCCTTCATGGCGTACAGCAGGGTAACGAGGATACGGCAGCCGGAAGCGCCTACGGGGTGGCCCAAAGCGATGGCGCCGCCGTTGACGTTGACCTTGTCCATATCAAAGTGCAGATCCCGGGCTACGGCCACGGACTGAGCGGCAAAGGCTTCGTTGGCCTCGATGAGGTCCATGTCCTCTACGGTGAGGCCGGTCTTGGCCATGACCTTGTTGGTAGCGGCCACGGGCCCAATGCCCATGATGGCGGGATCTACGCCGCCCAGAGCGCCGCCGATCCAGGTAGCCATGGGGGTGATGCCCAGCTCCTTGGCCTTCTCTTCGCTCATGACCACTACGGCGGCAGCACCGTCGTTGATGGCGGAGGAGTTGCCGGCGGTGACTCTGCCGTCGGGCTTAAAGGCGGGCTTCAGCTTGGCCAGAGCTTCCACGGTGGTGCCGGCACGGGGGCCTTCGTCGGTATCAAAGACGATGTCGCCCTTCTTGTTCTTAATGACTACGGGCACAATCTCCTCTTTGAAGGCGCCGGAAGCCTGAGCGGCAGCGGCCTTGTTCTGGCTGTTGACGGCGAAAGCGTCCAGCTCTTCCCGGGTGATGCCCCACTGGTCGCAAATGTTCTCGGCGGTGATGCCCATGTGCACGTTGTTGTATACATCCCACAGAGCGTCGTTGACCATGGTGTCCACCAGCTCGCTCTTGCCCATGGGGTAGCCCATGCGGTAGCCGTAGCGGCCCTTCTGCAGGGCAAAGGGAGCCATGTCCATGTTCTCCATGCCGCCTGCCACTACGATGTCGGCATCGCCCGCTTCGATCATCTGGGCGGCCATGTTCACGCAGTGCAGACCGGAACCGCAAACCACGTTGACGGTGACGGCGGGGGTAGTGTAGGGAAGACCGGCATAGATGGAAGCCTGACGGGCCACGTTCTGCCCCAGACCTGCCTGAATGACGCAGCCCATGTAGACCTGATCCACCTGCTCGGGCTTAATGCCTGCACGGTTGACGGCCTCACGGATTACCACCTCGCCCAGACGGGCGGCGGGCACATTGGACAAAGTGCCTCCAAACTTTCCGATAGCAGTACGGCATGCCGATGCAATCACAACTTTTTTCATGTAGTAGCCTCCTGTGTGTCTCTCTTTTTATTAAAGGATGCGGAAATGCCCGCACATTAATAAACCTTTGGATTTCTTCAAAAAGAATGTGTCTGCCGCTTTCGGCGGTAAAAAAATAACCGCAGGGGCGGTATGGATAAAATACGCCCGGGCATACGTCTACATGGAATTGGCTGCGCAGGTCTCCGGGCTTTCAGGTATGGGGGTCTGCGCAACGGTCTTGAGTAGAACGCACAACCTTTCTGTCTGCCAATATTCTATTATAGATAATGGGATTTGTCAATGCAATTTCATGAACATGGGGTGAACTTCACGGACAAAATTTGAAATTTGTATGCGTATGAAGGAATCATGGTCGTTTTCGATGGTCACTTTTTCGATGATTTTTTCCGAATTTTATTGAACCCGTTGACGAACGGCCCCGATGATGATATAACGGAGGAAACGGAGCGTTTGCATCCGCCGCCCGTACCGGGAAAGGAGTATTTTTATGGAATATAGCCAATTGTACGCACAAAAGCTGGTGTCCGCCGCCGAGGCCGCCTCTGTGGTGAAAAGCGGAGACTGGGTGGATTACGGCTGGACCACAGGCACCCCCGTGGCCGTGGACAGAGAGATTGCCAAGAGACTGCCGGAGCTGGAAAACGTAAACTTCCGGGGAGGCATCCTTATGTGGGAGCCTGCCGTCTTCCAAATCGAGTCCCCAGAAAAGCACATGACCTGGAACAGCTGGCACATGGGGGGCATTGAGCGCAAGGCCATTGCCAAAGGCTTCAGCTTCTATGCGCCCATCCGCTATTCCGAGCTCCCCCGCTACTATCGGGAAAGCCCCGATCCCTTGGACGTGGCCGTGTTTCAGGTGGCGCCCATGGATGCCCACGGGTACTTTAACTTCGGCCCCAACGCCAGCCATTTAGGCGAGGTCTGCCGCAAGGCGCACACCGTCATCGTAGAGGTCAACAAAAACATGCCTCGGTGCCTGGGCGGCTTTGACGAGGGCGTTCACATTACGGATGTTGACTATATTGTGGAAGGGGACAACCCGCCCATGGGACAGATGGGCCCCGCCGCCGCTCCCACTGCCGTGGACGAAGCCGTAGCCAAGCTCATTGTGCCCCAGATTCCCAACGGCGCCTGCCTCCAGCTGGGCATCGGCGGCATGCCCAACGCCGTAGGCAACATGATTGCCCAGAGCGATCTGAAGGATTTGGGCGTACACACGGAGATGTACGTGGATGCCTTTGTGAACATTGCCAAGGCGGGAAAGATTACCGGGCGGAAGAAGGCCATTGACACAGGGCGGCAGGTGTACGCCTTCGGTGCGGGCACCCAGATGCTCTATGACTATCTCAACGACAATCCCCAGTGCATGTCCGCCCCCGTGGATTACACCAACGACGTGCGGGTGGTGGCCCAGCTGGACAACTTTATCTCCATCAACAA
>CAZPCH010000134.1:0-4785 GCA_964585055.1 uncultured Christensenella sp.
AAAGGCCAGCATGCCCAGAGAGGAGATGGCGATACCGTAGGTACCGCAGACCTTACCGGAGATGAACAGAGCCAAGGCAATGACCAGAATGGGCAGCAGGCAGGAGCGGGAGCCGATGGCATCGCCCTTGGTGATAACGAAGGCTTCGCCCTCGGCGGCAATCTCAGCCAGCTTTTTGGTGGGCTTAAAGTCGGTGCTGGTGTAGTACTCGGTGATAATGCCGATGGCAATGCCGCTGACAATGCCCAGCACGGCGGAAATCCAGGGGGACAGCCAGCCGGCAAGGAAGTCATCGTACAGAGCTACGTCTTTGAAGACCACATAGGCCGCCACGAGACCGATGACAATGGTCAGACCTGCGGAAATCCAGGTGGCCAGGTTCAATTCCCGGCTGGGATTGTCGCTCATCTTTTTGACGGAAGCATAGCCAAGACCCAGCACACAGCCCAGCAGACCGCCGCCGGCCAGCAGGATGGGGAAGACCACGGTGGAGCTGAAAGCGGCTTCACTGACGGCACCATTGGCACCTGCATAAATGGTGGCGGCAATCATAATGGCGGAAGCCATGGTGGCCACAAAGCTCTCCAGCAAGTCGGAGCAGTTGCCGGCGATGTCGTTGACGTTGTCGCCGATGAAGTCGGCTACCACGTTGGGTACACGGCTGTCGTCCTCAGGCATATCGTGGCGGATTTTGGCCAGAATGTCGGAGGAGATGTCGGCGGCCTTGGTGTAGTTGCCGCCGGCTACACGGTTGAACATGGCTACAATGGAGCAGCCCAAAGAGTAGGTGGTAATGCGCATGATGGAGGGATTGCACTCCAGATTGGCCAGGAAGCCTGCGCCTACGGCATCGTATTCCACGCCCCAGATGATGAGGATGAGAATCAGACCCAGCATACCGAAGGCCTGAACGGACAGACCGCTGATGCTGCCGCCGCAAAGAGCTACCTTTACGGTTTCACCGATGGACTTGCTTTCCCGGGCAGTGTTGGCGGTGCGCACGTTTGCATAGGTAGCGGAACGCATACCCAGCACGCACACGGCACTGCTCATGCAGGCACCCATAATAAAGGTAATACCACTTGTTTTTTCTACGAATAAAGAGAAGACCAACGCTACAATGGCCACAACCAGAGCGATTGTCTTATACTCGGTCTTTAAGAAAGTGACCGATCCGCTGCGGATAATACCCGCCATCTCTGCCATTTCCTCGGTGCCTTCCTTCATTCTCTTCACTTTGAGGAAGTTAAAGAGAATGTAACAAACAGCGAGAACAATAATGCAGAGAACGATATACCAATACCATTCCATGTTAAGAACTCCATTATCGTTTAGTTGTTTGGCTTGAGGGCATGGCAGCGCGCATACACGTGCACGACAAAACCAAAATCACATTCATGTTAACATACTTTTGATTTTTGTGCAAGAGTCAATTTATAGATATTAGCAAAAGGTGCATAGAAAAAACCTGTGGTGACCGGAGCCCATCTGTGCTATACTGTGAATACCTAAATCTGGTATTCATATAAGGAGGTATACCCCATGCGCACTTGCATACGGAACGTGGACGCCATCATTACCTGCGACAGTCAGGACAGCATCTTTCGATGCACGGACCTATGGCTGGAGGACGGCCGCATTGCGCATATCGGCGCTTTGGAAGAAAAGGCGGAGAAGGAGTATGACGGCAGGGGCTGTTTTTTGTATCCCGGCTTTGTGAATACCCACCATCATCTGTATCAGTACTTCACCCGTAGCCTTCCTCAGGTGCAGGGCATGGAGCTTTTTGATTGGCTGAAATATCTCTATGAGATTTGGAAGAACCTAAAGGGAGACACGGTCTATCTCTCCTCCCTCAGCGGCATGGGGGAACTGCTGAAATTCGGCTGCACCACCTGCTTTGACCACCACTATGTCTTTCCTGCGGGAGCGGGGGATTTAATCGAAAGGCAGATGCAGGCGGCGGAAGAATTGGGCATCCGCTTCTTTGCTTCCCGAGGCAGTATGGACTTATCCAAAAAAGACGGAGGACTGCCTCCCGACTCCGTGGTGCAGTCTGTGGATGAAATCCTCAGGGACAGCCGCAGGCTTTTGGAAACCTATCATTTGGACACAAAGGACGGTATGCGGGACATTGCCCTTGCTCCCTGCTCGCCCTTCTCCGTGTCGGCGGATCTGATGCGGGAGAGCGCCAAGCTGGCAAGAAGCTACCACGCCCGCCTTCATACCCACGTGGGAGAGACCATGGACGAGGAAAACTACACCCTCAGCCGTGTGGGACTGCGTCCCGTGGGCTACATGGAGCAGTTGGGCTGGGTGGGAGACGATGTGTGGTATGCCCACGGCATTCACATGAACGATGAAGAGTTAAAGCTGCTGGGGGACACGGGCACGGGGGTAGCCCACTGCCCCAACTCCAACATGAAGCTTCACAGCGGGGTCTGCCGTGTGCCTAAGATGCTGGAACTGGGCGTTAAGGTTGGCTTGGCCGTAGACGGCTCCGCCAGCAACGACGGCAGCAATATGATGGACGAAATCCGCTCCGCCTACCTGCTCCATCGGCTTACCTGGGGAGAAAAGGCGCCTACGGGGTATGGGCTTTTAAAAATGGCCACCGCAGGCAGCGCCGCCCTTTTGGGGAGAGAAAAGGACTTGGGGCAGATTGCTCCCGGGTATCGGGCAGACTTCTTCCTCATTCGTCACGACAAACCGGAGCTTTTGTGCGCCGAGCGGAACCCGCAGGATCTTTTCGGCGCCGTAGGGTATCATCATCCCTGCGATATGGTGTTTGTCAACGGAATTCTGCGGGTGAAGGACGGACGAATTCTGGGGCTGGACGAGGATACATTGTATGCGCAAAGCAAAAAGGAGATTGACAGGCTGCTATGCGGATGTTAAAGCATGAAACCATAGTTTATATGGCCAAAGCCGGGGTCATCGCCGCCCTGTATGGGGCTTTGACCTTTGTGTGGCCCTTTTCCTTAGGCCCCATTCAGTGCCGCATCAGCGAGGCTTTGTGCGTACTGCCCTACTACATGGAAGCGGCGGTGCCGGGGCTGTTTATCGGCTGTCTTGTGGGGAACCTTCTCTCAGGCGCCATGGCGGCGGATGTGATTCTGGGCAGCCTTGCCACCTTACTGGGGGCAATCCTCACGAGAAAACTGGCCAAAACCCATTTGCCAAAGTTCCTTGCCCCCTTTCCTGCGGTGCTGTGCAACGCCCTCATAGTAGGGGCTTTGCTCACCTATGTGTATCAATACGGGCTGACCTATCCCATAGCCATACTGCAGGTAGGCGGGGGAGAGGCTTTAAGCTGTTATGTGCTGGGCTTGCCCCTTATGTACGCCCTTGATAAAAATCCTCGGCTGTATGCCTGATACACAAAGTCCATTCCCCCAAAATAGCAACAAAGGAGAGGCTCAAACCTCTCCTTTGTTGATGAATCGTTTATTTTGCATTCATGCACACATGCCGAAGGAGCACTGCCGTGGTTAGGGGACCTACGCCTCCGCGGTTGGGAGCGAGGTTTTCGACGATGGGTTCAATCTCCTCCTCCAAAGCATCTCCGCCCACGTTTATGACCGTCTGTCCCGGCCGCACATGCTCTTTTGTAATAAGCCCCGGCACCCCTGCGGCGCAGACGAGAATATCTCCCATGGCGGTAAGGGCCTGAAGGTTTTGGCTTTTGCTGTGGCACAAAGTCACGGTGGCGTCCCGCTCCGAAAGAAGCAGGGACAAAGGCTTGCCTACCCGCAAAGAGCGCCCCACAATCACCACATGTTTCCCAGAAAGGGGAATGCGGTAGTAGTCCAACAGCCGCAGGCAGGCCTCCGCCGTGCAGGGGGTGTTGAAGGCAAGCTCCCCTTTATACAGAGAATAACAGCTCTCCCACCCGGCTCCGTCTACGTCCAAAAATGGCGGAATGGAAACCTCGCCTCGGGAAATGGCAATGCATCCGCAAAGTCCGGTTGTCTTCAGCGCTTGCGCATCCTCCATGTCTCTCTCCAGAAGTTCGATGCCATGGGCGGCGCAGTTGCGGCGAATCATGGATAAATATCCCGCCGCACCGGCATCGCCTTCCTGGCGGAGCACCAGCAGGAGGGGATTTGATGCATGGGAAAACTCCCGTGCCGTTTGGATATACAGTTCCTGGGCCGCAGGGGCACCTGAAAGACGCATCTTACGCTTCCTCCAGACAGATTTCGCTGAAGTAGGGCAGGGTCTTTACAAAGTCGCAGAACACATGCCACTCCTGCAGTTTGTGATCCTTTCGGGCCCAATACATAAGCAGAAGTACCTCATAGTTTAGCTGTACCGTCAGGCAGCAGCTCAATGAGAGCCCGCCAGTATTTTTTCTCCTTGGTGGCGTTAAAATCCTGCCGCAGACGTTCGCAGGCGGAAATGACGGCTTCGGCCGCTTCCTTGGCATAGGGAACTTCCTCCAAACCTGCGGAGGCAAAATCCTCCAAAGTAAAGGGCTTGGCGTGGATTTTATGCATTTTGGAACAGGAATTGCGGACGGTGCCCACCTTGTAGGTATCAAATTCAAACCACCAGGGCTGCATGGCGGTGATATCCATGGTCACGGTAAGCATGCGCAGATATTTCCGATGGTCGCTTCCCGCCCGGCACAGCCGCTTCATGAGGCTCAAATCGTTTTCGCCAAGGGTAACAAGCTCCTTCCCGTCCTCAAAAGTGATTTGGGAGTCCATACGATCCCAACTGTTTAACGGGTTCCGCATTCCCCGAATGGCGGCCATCCAGCCGGAGACCTCAGCGTGCTCA
>CAZPCH010000135.1:0-4742 GCA_964585055.1 uncultured Christensenella sp.
TCTTTTTTGCAAGCAGATTTACTTACTGGTTTCGCTGTTGTTGAGCACGGAGGTGCTGTAGAGGAAGAGCACGTCCTGCCCGTGAAACTCCACATAGCGGTCAAGGGCGGCGGGGGAAAGATAGCGGATGTCAATCAAGGTGATGCGCCTGTACCCGGGCAAAAGCAGGGGAGCAAGGCTGCTGCCGAAGGAGTCTCGGAACAGCAGCAGTTCCTTCTCCGTATCCGCCTGAGGGTTCTCCAGCACCAACAGAGACTTGGAGCCTCCCAAGAACAGCTCGTAGGGATCCCTGCCCGCTCCCTTTTCAAGGTCGTAGACGGGTATATACCCCTCGGTCTCATAATCGTACACCGTGGCATGGGCTAAGGTTTCGCCGGTGAGATAGGTCAGCGCATCCCCCTCCATGGGCAGGGCGGACTGTCCCCTATAGACCCCGTAAAAGGGGGTCTCCAAGGTATGCTCCGTATACGCTTCCTCCCCCTTGGTTCCCATCTCTTTTAGCAGAGTTTGAGCAATGGGCTTTAATGCTTCCTGCCGCCAGTGGGCGTCGGTGTCGTAGTAATCCTCCGCAGTGAGCAGGGGGAAAAGGTCGATATATTGGGCGAAGTCCGTTTGCGCTTGCAACCGCTCCGTAAGCCCCTCGTAGTCCAAGGCGGGGTACCCGTTTTTCTCCGCCAGAAAATAGTTCTTATCGGGAATAAGGGACAGGTACACCTTGGAGCCCGTGCCCTGCAGGTAGGTTTCATAGATCCATGTAAAGCGGGAAGCGGCATAGTCGATGCTCTTTTCGTTTAGGGGATAGTCCAGCTTGGCGGCAGAGCCCTCACAAAGGTACACACCGTGGCTGTCCCTCTGGCCAAAGAGATAGCGGGCCGTCCAGGCCTTGACCTTTCGAAAGCTGTCCCGCAGGGGAAACTGATCCAGAACATAGGTCTCAAAGGCGGTCATAAAGTCCCCTTTCTCAATAGAGGAAAGGGTCAGCTTGGGGAAGGCCGCCAGCTTCCGCCGCTCCATAAGGGAGCTGTCTTGAGAAGGCTTGCACCAAGCCCACACAGAGAGCCCCAACAACAGCGCCCCGATTATGGACAGGGTGAGCAGGGCACGCAGTTCTTTTTTCATTTCAACCATCCTCCCCGCTTAAAATCTGAAGTACATAAAGGACACAAAGGAGCCGTCCAAAATATAGGCCGTGCATAAAAGCAGTAAAAGCCCCAAGCCCACGGGCTCAAGCACCTGCATGCAGGGCAGTTTTTCTACCCTCTGCCACAGCTTTTTGGGCAAGGGCGTGGCCCCCAGAAGCCCCAGTATGAGCAAAATGCCGTAGCTTCTCAAAAGGTACAGGCTTTCCGTGGACACAAGAGGCAGACCCCCGAAGAGCCCTCGGATGTACCCGAAGGCGGCGGACAGGTTCGTGTTGTCAAAGAGAATAAAGCTGATCAGCAGGCACAGCCACACATACACCCGTCCCCAGAAGCGGCTTTTATTTAGGTGGGGAAGCAAGAACAGCTTCTCCCCCATGAGCAGAATTCCGAAGAACAGCCCCCAGAGGATAAAGTTCCATCCGGCTCCATGCCAAAGCCCCGTGGCCCCCCAGACTATGAGCAAGTTCAGCATCCAGCGGAGCTTCCCCTTGCGGTTGCCGCCCAGAGGGATATACAGGTAGTCACGGAACCAGCTTCCCAAGGTCATGTGCCACCGCCGCCAGAAGTCCGTCAGGCTTTTGGCCATGTAGGGATAGGAGAAGTTTTCCGGCAGGGAAAAGCCCAAAAGCTCTCCAAAGCCTATGGCCATGTCGCTGTAACCGGAGAAATCAAAGTACAGCTGCAGGGTGTAGCCCAAGGCATAGAGCCAGGTAAGAAGCACCGTCTGCTGGGAAGACCCCTTGCAGGCAGACACCAGCAGGGCAAGCCCGTCGGCCATAAGCACCTTTTTCCCCAGCCCCACCACGAAGCGGGAGACCCCGCGGGCGGCCTTAGGCAAGGTAACTTGGGGGCTTTTCAGGCAGTCCTCCATGTCCCCATACCGGGCGATGGGGCCGGAGGTCAGCTTGGGGAAGAAGGTCATGTACAGGGCAAAGGACAGCAGATTTTTTTCCGCTCCCTTCCCACGGTACACGTCCGTTCCGTAGCTTAGGACGCTGAAGGTATAAAAGCTGATGCCCAAGGACAGTCCAAGGCGCAAAAGGGGCAGGCTTGCCCCCGTCAGCGTCCCAATGCCGGACAGCAGAAAATCCCCGTACTTGCAAAGAAGCAGGGGACAAAGGCCCACGAGGACAAAGGCAATGAAGGCTATCTTACGGCGCTTGGGAGAAGTCAGCTTCTCCATGAGCAACCCAAAGCCCCAGCCCAGCACCGTTATCCCCAGCAAAAGGGGCAGGTACTTAGGACCTGCCCATGCATAGAATACAAGGCTTTCCCCCAGCAAAAGGGCACGCCGCCAGCTTTTGGGGCACAGGAAATACAGGGCTAAGGCCCCGGGCAAAAAATAATATAGAAATACGGCGCCGGAAAAGCCCATATCCCTGCCTCCTATAGGTTACTCGATGGTCTTGGTGACGGCCTGACGGGTTTCGGGATACAGACCAATCATATGATCGGTGAAGGTTTGAATCATCTCCTGATTCCCGAAGAGGGTGACGATGTAGTTGTCCACGGTAAGGATGACCAGCACCTCGGGGAAACCGCACATCCAGCGGCGGTTGGCGATGTTCTCGGAAACGGCCTCCACCACGGTGTCCATATCCCCTGCCGCCTTCAGGCGGAAAGCGCCGCAGGTGAAGGTGTTGGCGTTCATCATGTGGATGAGGGAAGCGGCGTCGTCAATCTTGTCGGCCATGTTCTCGGGGAAGCCCAGAGTGGAATTGAGCAGAGCGGCGTCCTCCACGGGGAAAGCCCCGGGGGCGTCCTCAGCAAAGGTGCCGGCATCGTAGCTGCCGCCGCCGCAGGCAAACTTCTCGTCCTCGGCATAAGCGCCCCAGACCTTTTCCAGCAGGGTCAAAGAATCGGGAATCTGAGAGACCGTCCCCTCCCCCTTCTCTTCCTTTTTGCAGGCCGCCATGGATATGAGGCAGAGTACTGCCAGCAGCAAAGCCGTTGCTTTTTTCATTTTGTAGTACCTCCGTTGGTTTTCTTCTCTTCTCGCTCCTTAAATAAAGGATTGAAACCACATTATACCGTAGTTTGGCCGTTTGTACAGCCGTTTTTTCCAAAAGACCGCTTTCTTTACCTTTCGTTTACAATTGAGGGATTCTTTTTGAAGACGGTATGAACGGGGTCTCCCTTTTTACTCCTCGGAGGCATCGGGGACAAAGTTCATCATGTCCTCCTCGTTGGCCACGTTGGTATAGGCATCGGGCACCTCCCCTACAATAACGTTCTCCGCAATGGGGGCTTGGGCGTACACGGTGACCACATGGCTCTCCCCGGGGAGAATCACCCGCACGGTAGCGGTCAGCTCCAGAGTAATGCGGTGGAGGGTCTGGTTGATGCCCGCCGTGCGAAACTCACTGGAGAAGGCCGAGCGCACCGCCCCTGCAGGGGTAAAGTGCAGGGTGATGGAGGGGCCCACCCCCGCCAACAGAGGGATGCCCGTCAAGGTGCCCAAGGGCACGCTGACCCCCTGCTCCCCCAGATCCGCAATCTTCTGCTGGGCGGAGTCGGCGCAGTCGGCGGCAATGGAGTTGAGCCGGGCGGCGTCGGCGGTCAACAGGTACACCCCGCCCTCCGTGGCGGTATAGATGTGCAAAAGCCCCTGCCCCGCCCCGCTGACGGAGAGAATCTCCAAAATGGCATTGTTCATGGCACGGGCGGCTGCGCTCTCCACCCTTGCGTCGCTGAGTCCCGCCAGCACGGGCCCAAGACTTTGGTTCACATACAAAAAGGCACCGCTCAAGAGCAGGGACAGCCCCAGCAGCACTGCCCCCAGACGGATGCGGGTTTTCTTCTTCATCCTCTTCCCTCCCCCACAGCCTATGCGAACTTCGGGGAAGTATGCCGAAAAGGGGTGGGGGTAATGTGTAGACAAACTATATCTTACTTCCGGATTAAAGTGCTTTTCTCTCCCTCCTCAAATCAATGTCATAAACTTAAGAACCAAAGTGCACAAGCGACTTCTTCTCTCCCTCAGTCAGGCTCCACTGCGTGTCGTCTGACAGCTCCCTCCTCAGAGGGAGCCAAACGAAAGAACGCAGCTTTCATGTTATTCAGCTTTTAACCTTGTAAAAGGCTTAAAAGTCCTTGCCTCCCTCTGAGGAGGGAGGTGGATTTCGAAGCGTTAGCGGAGAAAGACGGAGGGAGAGATGAAGTGCTTGCCCGTATTAAGTTATTTGTCTCTCCCGACCTCTTGCTTCTATAACGCTTCACTCTCCATCTGGACAACAGCTCACTGGTCGGCAAGAACTTTACAATCCGCTTTACAAGTACCTTCCTTCAGGTTGAGAAGGGAACCGCCCCGCCCCCCTGCGGAAAAAATTTAAGGCTTATTAACTTCTTGTTCTCAGAGATGTTACAACTCTGACGAATTTGTGTGTATAATGTATAGTAGAAGTGACCTGCGGGCTCCGCAGCAATATACATATGAGGTGAAAACAGGGCATGAACGATCCCAAGGCGATTCTGGACGAAGTAAAAAAAGCAGTGGTAGGCAAGGACGGGGTGCTGATTATGGCGCTTTTGTCCATTCTGGCAGGGGGACACATCCTGCTGGAGGACACGCCCGGCGTGGGCAAGACCACTCTGGTAAAG
>CAZPCH010000136.1:0-4727 GCA_964585055.1 uncultured Christensenella sp.
ATGGGTTCCCACCGCTACCCCGCCGCCCCGCCCCTCTTTTCACGGAAAAAGACAAAAGAAAAACTCCCCTGCGATTTACAAGGGAGTTTTGGTAGCGGCGATCCGATTCGAACGGATGACAGGTCGGGTATGAACCGACTACTCTGGCCAACTGAGTTACACCGCCATAGCAAGCATCATGTATTATAGCGGTCTTTTTCGTCTTTGTCAAGCACTTTTGTGCAGATTTTTTTAAAACTTCCTTTCCCCACCTTTGGTTCAGAAAAACGAGACGAACAAATTCGTCCAAACCCTTTACAATTTAAAAAGTACAGTGCTATATTGTGGGCGTACAGAAATCTTAATATATATAATAAGGAGGATTCCCCATGTACTTTGAATCCCTTTGGAAGTCCTTTTCCGCCCTGCCTCAGGTGGAGGCCATTGCCCTTGGCGGCTCCCGTGCCGGGCAGGTTTTTGACGAAAAATCCGACTATGATTTGTATATCTACTGCAGCCAAATCCCCGACGAGTCTGTCCGCCGTCCGATTTTAAAAGCCAACTGCCAATACATGGAGGTGGGCAACAGCTTTTGGGAACTGGAGGATGACTGCACCTTTAAGGACGGAGTGGACATCGACATGCTCTACCGCAATCTGGAATCTTTCGGCAACGATGTGTCCGCCGTGGCGGAACAGCATTACGCCCGCAACGGGTACACCACCTGCATGTGGCACAACCTGCTCCACAGCAAAATTCTCTATGACCCTGAGGGGAAGCTGGCCGCTCTTCGTCAGCGCTTCGACATTCCCTACCCCGCCGCCCTGCGGGAGAACATCATTTCGAGAAACATGCGGCTTTTGACCCGGAACCTGCCTTCCTACGATATGCAGATTCAAAAGGCCTTGGGGCGGGGGGATTTAATCAGCGTCAACCATCGGACGGCGGCCTATCTGGAAAGCTATTTTGACGTTCTCTTCGCCTACAATCGTCTGACCCACCCCGGAGAAAAGCGCATGCGGGCCTACGCCCTTGCCCACGCCAACGCCCTTCCCGCTCATTTTGAGGAGGATCTGGACGCTCTCTTTGAAAATCTCTTTACCGACTCCTCCTCCGCCTTAGAAGCCCTCCGTTCCCTTACGGAGAACATGCAGGCTCTGGTGGCACAGGGATAAGTTTTTTCTCTTTTGCCGTAGCTTTGGGGCGGGGGAAGGAACGGCGGAGCCGTTCACTGCCGTGCCATCGGCACGGCAGGGTTCGCTTTGCGAACCCCTTCCCCCGCCCCCTTCTTCCCGCTAAAAAAGCTCCCGTCTTCGAGAGCTTTTTGTTTATTCTTAGTTCGGATACACGTTGTACACAATGCGGATAAGGGCCTCTTTGGGGAACCACTCCCCGCTCTTAAACTCGCTCTGCCCGTTGATGGAAATCCGAGCCACCTGCCCGTCGAAGCTGAAGAATTTCTTCTTGCTCATTCTCTGCTCCACGGTTTCAAAGTTTTCAAAGCCGCTTTCCTTCAGCTGATTCATAATCCGCACATAGTCGCCGCCCCGCAAGTCGCCGGCAGAGGAACGCACCCGAACCTGTCCGGGATGGGCGGCGGCAATCTCCTCCTCCGTCTCCTTTTCGTAGTATTCCACTACAACCTCCGCATCCGCAGGGAACCACTGGCAGATGGAAAAGCCCACCTGCCCCCCAATGCGGATGTTCATCACCTGCCGCTCCTCCACAGGCTTTTCTTTTCTGGTTACTTTCTCCGTCTTTACATGGGAAAAGCCCAGCATCATCATGGCAACCCGCACCTGCTCCACAGGCTTGCCCACATAATAGTCCGAGTTCTCAGGCATGGGCACTTCTTTAATGTCGGAGATCAGGGCGGGCAGATTTCTCTCCAGGCTATCCCCTGCAGACAGGGCGGCAACTTTGACCCTCTGCTCCAAAAGGCGGCTGGCATCCAAATACTGCTGCAGTTTTTTAAAGTGGGCGTCAGAAACCCAGCGGTTACACTCGTAGGCACGGACGGCGTTCAAGGGATGGTCAGCCTTGCTGTAAAGAATAAACTCCAAAGCCCTATTCCACAGAGAGCCCTCCTTCATCTGCAGATACTCCTCCGCCTGCGCCATAAAGGCGGCGGGATTGGCGGTGCCGGGAATATCCTTGTCGTATCCGGAGAAGCACATGCACATCTTGACGATATAATCGGCACTTCCTTCATAAAGGGCCGCTGCCCGGTCGGCAGAAAATTCACTGCACCGCATCCAGTAGGCAAAGGCCACCTCCAGAGGATAGGAGGTCAGGCCGCCCAGTCCCAAAGAATCCAGAAAGTTTGCGGCATCGCTGAGAATCATCCTGCCCATGGTGGTATACAGGCAGTGATGGCAGGCAATGTGTCCGCACTCATGGGCCAGCACCGTGGGAATCAGCTCCGTGGGAAGGGACTTCAGCAGACCCGAGGTCATGACCACAAAGGGCTTGGTGTCCCCAATGGTATAGGCGTTGGGCACCACATCCAGCTGCAGATACAGCTCCGGCACCGCAATGCCCAGCTTCTGGCAGATTGGCAGAAGCATCTCATAATACTGAGGCAGCAGGTCTGTCCCCAACCGCATCAATGTGGCCAAGTACTGAATGCGGAAGAGCTTTTCATCCCATACCTTCATCAAGGCTTTCAAAAAGGGAGTGAACCCGGGAATAGCCTTCAGCGCCTGCAGCGCCTTGCGGTCGGAGTCGTGAATGTACAGATTTGTATTCATAGTGCTTGCCTCCTCATAGTGTTGGCGCCTGTGCCGGTTCCGTATAATTATACCGTTCCCCCTATGATGAAGTCAAGAAAAAATATATACAATGCAGATAAATGTGAGAAGGCAGCTTTGGGGCGGGGGAAGGAACGGCGGAGCCAACGGCAATGAAATCTGTGCAGTGCACAGATGAAATCGCTTATCGGCGATGAAATCCGACTTCGTCGGATGAAATCTGTCCTACGGACAGGTTTAGGTAGAGACGCTTTGCGTCTCTTTTATTTGCTTATCCCCTCAGTCTGCTCCGCAGACAGCTCCCCTTGATGAACAAGGGGAGGTGGATTGCGAAGCGTCAGCGGAGCAAGAGGTCGGGGATGAGAAATAAAGCAGGTTCTTCTTACCCCCCTTAGTTCTGCTGTGCTAATGCTTCGCCAGCCGGCTCGACAACAGTTCCCCAGACTGTTGTTGAGAGAAAAGCAAGATATAGTTTGTCGGCGCTGTAAGCTCCCGTCTTCGAGAGCTTTTTTCTTATGCTTTCCTGCTATTTTCTTAAAAACCCGAAGAGTCCCTTTTTCTCATAGGGCTGGGAGGAGACGGACAAAAGGGCGTAGCCCGTGCCGTTTAAAGCAGCGGCGAAAGCGGCCTCCTCTATGGGTGCTTCGCTGAGCACAACGGCCTCGCCCTTACTGTGGGAGGCGGTGACTTTTTTCAGATTCAAAGCCTTGCGCAAAGCATCGCACACATGGGCTTCGCACATACCGCAGGCCATACCCTCGATTTTAAGCGTGGTTTTATACATATAAATTCCTCTCTGTTTACAGTCTGTTTCTTATAAAAACAGGGGAAGCGCTGCCGCCTCCCCCGTGTGTTTACGCCTGTTTGCTTTTTTGGCACATGCCCGCCATGGCGCAATGGGCACAGCCCGCTCCGCAGGAGGACTTCCCCTGCCGCTTCTCCCGCACCAGATAAATGACGATGGCCGCCACCACAGCCCCAAGGGCCAACAGTACCAAGAGTGTTCCGAAATTGTTAGTCAACCAGTTCAGCATTGTGATTCCTCCTTTGCCATAGATTTGGTTCTTTATTTATACCCGCACCTTTTCGGTGAGCTTGCCGGCTTCCTTATAGGGCTTAAAGAGCATGTACAGCATGCCGATTAAGCACAGCACGGCGGCGATCAGGCCGACGACGCTGACGTTCCCTGTAAACAGGCCGCCGAACTGGTTGATCATCAGGGCGATGACGTAGGCAAAGCCGCACTGATAGCCGATGGCGAACCAAGTCCACTTGGCGTTGTTCATCTCCCGCTTGATCGCGCCCATGGCGGCAAAGCAGGGAGCGCACAGGAGGTTAAATACCAGGAAGGAGTAGCCGGTAACGCCGTTGAAAGCCTGGGCAAGGTTCTGGTACACGGTGCCGTCGCCGCTTCCAAAGAGGATGCCCAGAGTGCCTACGATGTTCTCCTTGGCCACAAGGCCGGTGATGGAGGCTACGGCCGCCTGCCAGGTACCCCAGCCGAGGGGCTTGAAGATCCACGCGATGGCACCGCCCACGGCGGCCAGCAGGGAGCTGTCAATCTCCTCTTCGCTGAGCATGCGGAAGGCGCCGTCTACGAAGCCGAAGTAGGTGGTGAACCATACCAGAATGGTGGACAGCAGGATGACGGTGCCGGCCTTCTTAATGAAGCTCCAGCCCCGCTCCCACATGGAGCGCAGTACGTTGGACAATGTGGGCAGATGGTAGGCCGGCAGCTCCATAACAAAGGGGGCGGGCTCCCCGGCGAACATCCTGGTCTTCTTCAGCATAATGCCGGAGACAACGATGGCCGCCATGCCAATGAAGTATGCGGAGGTAGACACCCAAGGGGAGCCCCCGAAGATAGCCCCGGCGATCATGGCGATAAAGGGAACTTTAGCGCCGCAGGGAATGAAGGTGGTGGTCATAATAGTCATACGCCGATCCCGCTGGTTCTCAATGGTACGGCTGGCCATAATGCCGGGGATGCCGCAGCCG
>CAZPCH010000137.1:0-4717 GCA_964585055.1 uncultured Christensenella sp.
CCCGACGATTTCCTTTATGTGGGACTCCTGGGGGGCAAAATACCATTCCTCTTCCGTGGCTGTTTCGGTAGCCATGAGCCGTTCCTGGACGAAGGCTTCCAGAGAAACAAATTCTTCCTCCGCCATGGCCTCCCCCAAGTAGGCCTGAGCGTTCTTAGAGTCGTTATTCAGCACCTCTTCAAAGAAGTCGGTGGCCTTGTCCCATTCTCCGTCCTCCAGAGCCATATTGCCTCGGTCGAGAAGGGCGTCGATTTTGCTGTTGCCGCCGCTGACCACCACTTTTTCCTGCACGACGGTGGGCTGGGGAGCGTCCGCTTGGGTAATCTTTTTGATGCCCCGAATGAGATCCTGCATAAAGCCCAGCTTGGACATATCCTGCCCCTGCAGGAGAGAGAATTCCTCCGGCAAATCGTAGGGATCCATGTCCTTATAGGCGGGAATGAGGACTTTCTTCTGCCCCTTTTTGATGAGGGACAAATAGCGGCTCCACTCGTTCTTCACCCAGACGGCGTTGAAGTACTGGGGCTTGGTGCCGATAACCACCATGACCTTGGCGGAGTTTAAGGCGGCGAAGATATAGGGTTCGTAGGCGGTGCCCAGCTTATCTTCCAAGGTGATGCGGGAGAAGAAGACCTTAAAGCCCTCCTGAGTGAGCTGGTGGTAAAGCTCGTTAGCCAGCACGCTGTCGTGGGTTCTGCGGCCGGTTTCGTCGGTCTCCTTATAGCAGATGAACACGTCAAAGGGCTCTTCCTTTTGGGAAATGGCCAGAATGCCCTTTTGAATCTCGTTGATGGCGGCGGCCTCCTGCTCGTAGAGGCGGCGCTGGACGGCATCCGCACGGGAAAGGGCGGACTTATAGTCCTCGTCTTCGAAGATGGAGGTGAACTGGGTTCTGTGCACCGTGGGCACCCGCTTACCGTCGTTGGGGTCCTCCACATACTCAATGCCGTAG
Organism: uncultured Christensenella sp.; assembly: GCA_964585055.1. GTDB lineage: Bacteria > Bacillota > Clostridia > Christensenellales > CAG-138 > RUG472. The sequence continues at coordinate 953 of CAZPCH010000137.1, forward strand.
CGGCAGAGCACCAGAGACCAATAGATTTCGGGGTCGGTATTGTCCTCCTCTAAAATCTTCTCGTAGATGGCCATGGCCTTGTCGAACTCGTTGCTGCGGCGGAAGTGGTTGGCACGGTCATAGAGCTTGGCACGGCGGTCATCGTCCAGACGGGGCAGGGTCTGCTGGACGCAGCAATATTCGCACTGCACCACGGTGGCATTGGGCTGCACCTCCATGGCGCCCCCGCACATTTTGCACTTAAAAACGGACATACGCTCCTCCTGTTATTTTGATTTCTTCTCTGCCTTCACAAGGCTTTTGCGACGGTTCAAAAGGGTCAGCAGTTTCTCTACGTCCTCCTCCTGCACCTCTTGCTCCAGACGGCGGATATGCGCTTCCATCTCCCCGTCCAGACTGCAGGGGGTGGGGTCGGCAAAGCGCATTTCCTCCGCCAGCTTTTTAAGCCCCTCATGGTTTGATTCTGTAGCCAAGGCGTTGACACGGGCACGGAGGGCTTTCCACCCGGCGGTAGTGTCTATGAGGGTGCTTTCGCTTTGGACGGTAATCTGCACGGCGGCGTCCCGCACCACGAGGCAGACCCCGGCGGCGGCAAAGAGGAGAATCTCCAGCAATGCCCCCAGCCACAGGGGGCACAGGGCGCTGAAGGCCATGAGCAAAAGGGCAAGGCAGGTTTCCCCCGCCACGGCGAAAAAGGCCACCTTAAACAGGGGCCAGCCCAAGAGCTTGCTCTCCAAGGTGTCCTTTTCACTAAAGGCACGGACAAAGACCAGAGCGCACAGGGCAAACATCAGAGGCAGGCACGCCAAGGCCAGCCAGTACACCCCCGTTTTGCGGAAGGGAATGAGCAGTGCCGCCGCCAGCACCGCCGCCAGAGAACAGCCCCAAAGGCTCCAAGCATGTTTCGTCAGCTTCATGATATATATCCTCCTTTACCGATTACTCAGGTTTCTTACTGCCGCACTCGGGGCAGAACTTGCTGGCAATACCCTTTTTCCCGCAGGGGCAGTCCCAAAGAACAGGGGCTTCGGGGCGCTTGGCCCCGCACTCCGGGCAGAACTTGCTGGAGATGCCCGTTTTCCCGCAGGCGCAGTTCCAAAGGCTGGGGGCTTCGGGCTGTTTGGTCCCGCACTCCGGGCAGAATTTGCTTTGGATATTGGTTTTGCCGCAGGGGCAGTTCCAGCCCTGCGCCCCATGGACGGAAGCCTTCAGGGTGTCTCCCACGGCACTGCTCACGGGAACGATGGCATCCTTGGCCATGTCCATCACACTGCTGACGGCTCCCAGACCTACGCCCAGACCCATGAGATCCCCGGCCATGCCGCCCAGACTGCTCACCATGGAGCCCCCGGAGTTTTCGTTCTCCATGGCGGCCAAGCCAATCTGGCGGGCGGTCTCCTGCTGGTAGGTGTAGCCCTTCATGCGCATCTCCTGGGCTTCCGCCTGTGCCTGCAAGCGGTAGGCCTCGGCCTCCGCCGCCGCTTTAATCTTCAGGGCGTCCGCTTCCCCCTGGGCCTGAATCATCTTCATTTGCGCCGCCGTGCGGGCTTCCACGCTCTTGCGGGTGAAGGCGGCTTCGGCCTCGGCCGTGCGGATCTCCTCCTCCCGAATCTTCAGATGCATGTCCGCATGCTGCTGTTTGAGGCGGCGGAAGTTGGGGTCGTCGTCGGGGGTGACGATGTTGCTGATGTAAAACTCCGGCATCTCAAGGCCGTAGCTTTCCAGCTCCGGGTTGATGGCGGCCTGAAGGGCTCTGCCGATGGTGTCCAGATGCTCGTCCAGCTCCAGCACAGTAAGGCCGTTGCTCTGGATGACCTTAGCAAGGTTGGCCTTGACCTGAGTCATAATCAGGGTGCGGAAATACCCCGTGTTCTGGCCGAAAATATCCTCCTGCTTCATGCCCCCGGCGGTGCCCACCAGACGGATGAGGAGCTTTCTTGCATCCGCCACCCGAAGATTGAAGGAACCGGAAGCCCCCAGATCCACGGAAAGCCCCGTGGCCGGGTCAAAGAGGCGCACCTTGCTGGCCGTGCCCCACTTGATGCCCATTTGGGTGACCAGGTTGACAAAGTACACCTCTGCATGGAACATCTGTCCCTCCACGGGCAGAGGATAGAGCTTGTCCATCTTGGGCAGCACCCCGGTCTCCAAGGTGTAGCGGCCAGGGCCGAAGGAGTCCAAAGCCTCCCCGTTTCTATAGAAGACGGCCTCCTGACTTTCGTGGACGATGAGCTGACTGCCGGTGACGAAGTTGGTCACGGGGTGCTTCCACACGAAGGTGGTGTTGTCCCCCTCATAGCGGATGACGGTGGGGATGCCCTTCTCCCGTGCCTCTGCCAGCTTGCTCTCCTTCTGCACATCGCAGACCGTATCGCACAGGGGGCAGGTGACCTTTGCAGCATTGGGCGCCGCCTGCAGCACACAGCCGCAGGTGGGGCATGGGAAATGGACGAGATTGCGCCGAGAGGCATCGGGCATCAAAGGCTCATGGCACACGGGACAGCGGGCTTTATTTCCCTCCGCCTGATCGTAGACCACCTTATTGCCGCAGGAAGCGCAGGATACGGTGGCCAAGCGATCGTTTTTTACATGAATGACGTTGCCGCAGGAACATTGGATGTGTTTGCCCGCAAAGATTCCGGTGGCGGCCTGTACATAGTTGCCGCAGACGGGGCAGGCGATGACGAACTTGCTCATAGTGTTGACTCCTTTCTGTCCATGGGAAGAGGACGAAGTTTCCTCCGTCTTCATTGCGTTTCAGTTCTATCTTTCTCGGAGCCTCCGCTCCGTAAAAGTTACCTATATATCAATTCGGTCGAAAAAAGTCGATTATTATTCAATATTATAAGGTTTTATGTCTTATTTGTCAACTTTTTCGGTTTCGGTGACTTTATATTCTATAATGTTTGAAAAGCCGGAAGGGAGGCGAAAGCATGATTGGGGAAAGACTGTGGGAACTGAGAAAGGATGCGGGTCTGACTCAGGACGATCTTGCCGCCCTTTTGAACATCAACAAGCACTCCATCTCCTCCTACGAGCGGGGAAAGAGCGAGCCTCCCGATGTCATCAAGATTGCCATCGCCCGGTATTTCAACGTGTCCGTAGACTATTTGCTGGGGCTGACCGACACCCCCTCCCCTCTCTCCAAGGGGCGGCTGACGGTGCGTCTGCCCTCCGGGTTCCCGGAAAAGCGGATGCCCGAACTGCAGGAGTACATAGAGTATCTGGTATACAAAGAGAAAAAGAGTGAGTAAAGCCTCCTGCCCGTCTCTGCATTTTATATATTTTTTATTGACAGGGGCGGCACGGGGTGGTAAAATGCGGAATAATTAAAAACCACAAACCGTTGAAGCGGAGATAACGGCAATACTGCCTTTACAGAGAGCCCGCAGTGCTGAGAGTCGGGTAAGTTACAGGTTGTCAAATGGACCGCTGAGGGCGCAGTCAAATGTGCATGCACAGAGTATTCTGCGACGTGAGGCCGACGTCACGGGCCGGGGATATGCCGGTATCCCGCAAAGAGCATGGGGCACGCCCCGTGAAGCAAGGTGGCACCGCGGATATGGATGTATTCGTCCTTGACAGAAGTCGGATTCTGTCGGGGGCGTTTTTATTTTGCAAAAACCTCCCTCGAATAAATATTTTAGGAGGCAGACGTTATGACTTTTAACGGCATGGATTTTGACACCTACTTTTCCCGCTACCCCGATGCACAGGGCTTTTTCGGCAAATACGGCGGGGCTTTCGTTCCCGAGACCCTGCGCA
>CAZPCH010000138.1:0-4692 GCA_964585055.1 uncultured Christensenella sp.
TCGGCTGCACCTTTAACGTCGACTATGACGTTCTGTCCATCAAGGGCGGCGACATAGTCGACGTTAAAGAAGATGTTCCGAAAGGCCATCTTTAAGGCGGTAATCATAGGCTTTCCTCCTCTCCTGCATAGACCTTTCCGTCCTGCACCCGCAAAATCCGCTGAGCACGGCGGGCTACCTTTTCAGAGTGGGTGATGACCACAACCGTGTTCCCCTTTTCGTGCAAAGCCTCCAGCATATCCATAATCTCCTCTCCCGAGCGGGAATCCAAATTCCCCGTAGGCTCATCCGCCAGAATCAAAGCAGGGTTGGTTACCAAGGCTCTTGCTATGGCCACCCGCTGCTGCTGTCCTCCGGAAAGCTGGTCGGGGCGGTGGAAGGCACGGCTCTCCAGCCCCACCCCCTGCAAAGCTTCCAGCACCCGCCTGCGCCGCTCGGAGCCCTTTACCCGCTGATATAAAAGGGGCATCTCCACGTTTTCATAGGCGGTCATCTGGGGAAGGAGGTAAAACTGCTGAAACACAAAGCCGATGCGCCGACTGCGGATGCGGCTAAGCTCTCCCTCCGTGCACAGGGTCACATCCTGCCCCTCCAGCAGATACTGGCCGCTGTCTGCCGTATCCAGGCACCCCATCAGATGCATAAGGGTGCTCTTTCCGCTGCCTGAGGGGCCCACAATGGACACATACTCTTGGGGGAAGATGTGCAAACTCACATCGTCCATGGCCTTGATGACCTCCTCCCCCATGACATAGTGCTTGCAGACGTGCCTAAGCTCAATCATTGCCGCCACCCCGGTTTCCGGAATTCTGCTTTCTGTCGCTTCTATCATTGTTCTGGCGGTTGCTCCAGTCATTGCCGCCCATATCGGGCATAGAGGGCACGGAGGGCATCTCCCCGCCGCCCATGGTTCCGCCGAAGCCGCCGTTCTGGCGGAAGGAGTTGAAGAAGCCTGCGGTGTCCTCCGCCTCATACTCCGCAGAGGTGGTGCGGGCTTTGACCAGAATCATATCGCCCTCGTTTAACTCTCCCGCCACCAGCAGATAACTGCCGTCGGAGGCCAGAATCTCCACCTCAGCCGCCGTCAAAGCGGTCAAATCCACCTCGGTTTCCCCGTATACCGTGCCGAAGACGGCATTTTCGGGGGCCAAATAGACCACGGTCTTCCCGTTTATGGTCTCCACGGCCTCCGCAGGCACCAGCAGACCTTCCCCGCTGTCGGACAGGACGATGGTGCAGGTTACGCCCATGCCGGGGAGAGCCCCTTCAATATTCTCAGCGGAAACCACCGCCTGATAGCGGGCGTTGTTGCTGCCGCTGTTTACATAGGACAAAGAGGAGATTGTTCCTTCATAGGTGCCCGCCAAGGCATCCAAGCTTAGTTCCACCTTCTGTCCCGCCGCCACCGTCAGCACATCCTCCTCATCTAAAGACAAGGTCACGGTGTAGCCTCCGTCGCTCTGCAGGGTGATCAGCGTATCCCCCGCCAGCACTTCCCCGTCAGGCTCTGCAGAAACGGCCAGCACCTTCCCCGAGAAGGGGGCGGTTACGCATACGGCTTCCTCATATTCTTCCAGCAGGTCTTGGTATTCCTCCCGCTTCTGCTCATAAGTTTCGGAGGTGGGGTACGCTTTAAACACCGCCAGGGTGCTGTTGCGGCCTACGGAACTGCCGTCGCTGACGGAGACGGAGGAAATCAGCCCGTCCACCCCCGTAACCTTCTCATAGGATACAAGAGCCAAGGTGCCCGTGCCCGCTTCCCTGCCGTCGGCGTCCAAAACGGTCACCACGGCGCCCACGGGCTGGGTGATGTCGTCAATGAGGATGTTGGCTACGCCCTCTTCATATCTTCGGACGGTGCCCGTCAGGGTTTTCCCCGCCTCCGTAGTCAAGGTTACGGTGTCATACAGGGACAAAATGTCGGTTTCCACCTCCGTCTGCATGAGGGAATCCGTGGAAATCAAGCACACATAGCCGTACTCCTCCATGATGGCGGCTACGTCTGCCTCTGCGGTCATTTTAATATCCTTTACCACGCCCTTTGCCCCGGAGCGAAGGTACAAGCTGTTGCTCAGGCGGGGGGTCGTGCGCAAACTCTCCTCCGCCGCCTCCAATTCCTTAATTAGAGCATCGTCTTCATAGGGAGCAAGGGTCAGCAGAATGTCTCCCGCCTGCACCCTGTCCCCCGCTTGGACGAATACATTTTCCGCAAGGCCGTCTGCTCCTGCATACAAAGTCTCCGTCTCCTTGGGGGTCAAAGTCCCCGAAGAAGAGAGGGTGGTGGTCACCGAGCCTCTTGTCACCCGCTGGACGGTGTAGCTTACGGTGCTGACGTCGGCGTTCTCCCCTGCATTCTTTATTTTTAGAAACCGATATGCTTCCAGTCCCCCCAACAGCAGCAGCACGGCCAGCAGAATCCCCAGACAGGCCTTTATGATGCGGCGGGTCTTCCTGCGTTTTTTCTGAGCGGCAAAAGCGTTTTCCTTTTGTTCCATGGTCTTCTTTTGTATTCTCCCTTCCAATGGTTTGTTTTTGAGTATAAACCGAAAGCCTTGAAAATCGGTTGAAAGAAAAAAGGGGGTTTTTCAATGTAAATTCAAGGATTTGTGGTATGATTAAAGCAGAGACGAGGTACGGTATGCGGATTTTGATTGTGGAAGACGAAAAGAATTTAAGAGAGGCGCTTTTGGCACTGCTGGAAAAGAGCGGCTATATGGCCGATGCCGTGGAGGACGGCATCAGCGGCCTCGACCACGGTTTGTCCGGATTGTACGACGCCATTTTGCTGGATATCATGCTCCCCCGCCTTAACGGGCTGGAGGTGCTGAAAAGTTTAAGAGCCCAGCGCATTGCCGTGCCCGTACTGCTTTTGACCGCCCGCAGTGAGATTGAGGACAAGATTCACGGTTTAGATATGGGGGCGGACGATTATCTCACCAAGCCCTTTGATGCGGGAGAACTGCTGGCCCGCTTGCGGGCACTGCTTCGGCGCAAGGGGGAACTCATAGAGCCCGAGGGGGCTTCCTACGGGGATCTTTTGCTGAAGTCCGACAGCCGCACCCTCTTTTGCGGGGAGCGTTCCGTAAAGCTGGGGCAGAAGGAATACCAGCTTATGGAAATCCTACTGGCCTACAAGGGGCACATTGTTCAAAAGGATGTGCTGGCGGAAAAGGTTTGGGGCATAGAGGACAGCTCCGAATACAACAACGTGGAGGTGTACGTCTCCTTTTTGCGGAAAAAGCTGGGGTATCTGCGCTCCCAAACCAAAATCACCTCCACCCGTGGGGCGGGCTATGCCCTTGAAAAGCCGGAGGGACAGGGATGATTCAACAGCTTCGGAAAAAGTTTGTGCTGGTGACCATGGGGCTTTTGTGCTTTGTGTTTGTGCTGGCTCTGGTCACCTTAAACGTCCTCGTCACCCGTCTGGAGGAAAACCGCTGTTTGGAGGAAATGGACTCCCTCAGCGATATAGACCGTGCTTTCCGCTTTGTGCTGTCCCCCCAGCAAAATGGGGGCGTGCCGTCGGAGACCCCGCCTCCCTTTCCCGAGGACGATGCCCACGATGATCCTGAAAAGAAAAAGGAAAGCCGCCGCATCGCCCAGCTCACCATGCGGGAAATCTATATGGTGTGGCTGGACAAAAGCGGCACGGTGACCTTAAACAGCCCCCTCTTTGACTTTGGCATGGAGGAGGAGACCTTCAACGCCATGGTGCAGGCCGCCATGAATTCCAAGAGGGACAGCGGGCGCATAGGGGGATTTTTGTTTTTAAAGCAGTCCCGAAACTACGGCACCCTGCTGACCCTGCGCAGTTTTTCTCAGGAAGCAGCCTCCCTGCAGCAGCTGCTGGTAAACTCCATTGCCATCGGGCTCTTGGGGCTGGGGATTCTGTTTTTGATTACCCTTTGGCTCAGCCGCTATGTGACGGAGCCGGCGCAAAAGGCCTTTACCAAGCAGAAGCAGTTTATTGCCGATGCCAGCCACGAGCTGAAGACCCCCCTCTCCGCCATTGCCGTCAATGGGGATGTGCTGGAGCGGGAGATTGGGGAAAACCGGTGGCTGACCAACATCCGTCAGGAGACGGGGCGCATGGAGGCCCTGGTCATCTCCCTATTGACCCTGGCGCGGCTGGACGCCGCCCCCAAAGACGCCGTCAAAAGGCCCTTCTCTCTGTCCGAAGCGGTCACGGAGATTGCCCTGTCCTTTGACTCTCCGGCCTTTGAAAAGAAGCTGACCTTTGACTATGAGGTGCAGGAGGGGCTGAATTTTGTCGGAGACCCCGACCAAATGAAGCGGCTGGTGAGCATTCTGCTGGACAACGCCTTTACCTACTCCCCTGCCGGGGAACGGGTGGAGCTAAGGCTGAAAAAGGAGGAAGGGTCCCTTCTTCTCACCGTCTTCAACACCGGCACCCGCATCAACCCCAAGGATCTGCCCCATCTGTTCGAACGCTTTTATCGGGCGGACGGCGCCCGCTCCGGCGGACGAAACTTTGGGCTGGGACTGGCCATTGCCAGCTCCGTTGCCGAAGGGCACAAAGGTTCCCTGCAAGCAAAAAATACCGACGACGGCGTTCTTTTTACCGCCACCTTCCGAGAGCGGTAGCTCTCTTGCCGATACGCCCTGTCCTCACTGCCTCCGGCTGTCTCCTCTTCTCTTGCCGGTGGGAGGACGGGGCGTTTTTTGTTTGGG
>CAZPCH010000139.1:0-4671 GCA_964585055.1 uncultured Christensenella sp.
CCACCACTGGCTCATCTACCACGGACGGCAGGTGTGTGCTTCTCAAAGACCCAAGTGCGCCCAATGTCCCTTAAACGGGCTGTGCCTGCATTATAACAAGAAGGAGAAAACGGAAGAAACACTATGAATTTTTTAGATAAAGTACGCATCGTCATTCGGGCGGGCAGCGGCGGAGACGGCTGCGCCGCTTTCCACAGAGAAAAGTTTGTTATGAAGGGCGGCCCCTCCGGGGGTGACGGCGGCAACGGAGGCAACCTGATTTTCCGTGCCGATCCGGGGAAGAACACCCTGCTGGAGTATCGCTATCAGCGCTTTTACCGTGCCCAGAACGGGGAGAACGGAAAAGCCCGCATGCAGCGGGGGAAAGACGGGGAGGATTTGATTCTCTCCGTGCCCGTAGGCACCATTGTGCGGGATGTGGAAACGGGCGCCATTGTGGCGGATATGTCCGAGCCCAATCGGGAGCGCATCGTTCTCAAGGGCGGCAAGGGCGGTAAGGGCAATGCCCGCTTCGCTACTCCCACCCGCCAGGCGCCTGAGTTTGCCCAGAACGGCGTTAAGGCCGAGGAGCGGGAAGTGGAGCTGGAGCTGAAGACCATTGCGGATGCAGGGCTCATCGGTTTGCCCTCCGTAGGCAAGAGCTCCATCCTTGCGGTACTGACGGCGGCTCGCCCCAAGATAGCGGCCTACCACTTTACCACCCTGACTCCCAATTTGGGCGTAGCTTCCCATAAGGGAAACAGCTTTGTGCTGGCGGATATTCCCGGGCTTATTGAGGGTGCCGCAGAGGGTGCAGGTCTTGGGCACGATTTCCTTCGGCATATTGAGCGCACAAGGGTGCTGATTCATGTGCTGGATGTGTCCGGCTCTGAGGGACGGGATCCCTTGGACGACTTTGAGAAGATCAACGGGGAGCTGACCCGCTTTTCGGAGGCCTTGGGACAATTGCCCCAGATTGTGGCCGCCAATAAGATGGATATTCCCGGTGCGGAGGAGAATTTGGAGCGTCTGCGCCCCATCCTGGAGGAAAAGGGGTACAAGCTGTTCCCCGTGTCTGCCGCTACGGGAGAGGGTTTTGACAAGATGCTGGATGCGGTCATCGAACTGCTGGCCACTTTGCCGCCGGTGCTTGTGTATGCGGAGACGGAGATTGACCAGAGCAAGCCCTATGAAGACGGCTTTACCGTCAGAAGAGACGATGACGGCGCCTATGTTCTCGAGGGCGGCGAAGTGCAGAAACTGCTGGACACTACCGACCCCAACAGCGAGACCAGCATGCGCCGCTTCCAGCAGATTCTCATTAAGTCCGGCATGATTTCTGCTCTGCGGGAAATGGGCGCCAAGGAAGGGGATACCATCCGTCTTGGCGAGTGGGACTTTGATTTTGTAGACTGACGTGATTATATATAAGGAGAGGTAAACATGACGGGTAAAGAACGGGCGGCCTTCCGCAAACAGGCCAATACTATAGACGCAATCTTTCAGGTGGGCAAGGACGGCCTTAGCGGAACCCTTTTGCAGGGGGTGGATGCGGCCTTGAATAAGCGGGAGCTGGTGAAGCTTTCCGTGCTGGAAACCTGCGAGGAGGACGTAAGATCCTGCGCCAACCGCATGGCGGAAGCGCTGGGAGCGGATATCATCCAGTGCATCGGCCGCAAATTTGTTTTGTATCGTCCCAAACCGGAAGAGGCGTAAGGGATGAAGCAGGAATTTCTGGAGATTTGGCGGCTGTTCATCCATTGGAAGTGGGGCGCCCTGCTTTATAAGCCCACGGAAAACGGTCTGCTGCAATTTTGCCGCTATCTCATCGTAGGCGGTTCCGCCTTTGTGGCTGACGCTTTGGTGCTTCGAATTGTGGAGCGGTGCGGCGTGCACTATCTTTGGGCGGCCGCCGCAGGATTCTTGGTGGGGGTTACGGTAAATTATATCCTCAGCAAGGTGCTGGCCTTTGCGGGTATGCAGGCACGGGTCAGTAAAGAGGCAGAGCTGGCCATTTTCCTGCTCATCTCCCTTATGGGACTGGGACTGACGGAATTGCTTATGTATCTGTTTACGGACAAGCTGGGGATGCACTACATGCTCAGCAATGCCGTGGCGGCGGTGATTGTCTTTTTGTGGAACTTCTTTGCAAAAAAGGTGCTTTACAGAAAGAATCCGAAGGAATTGCAGGCAGATTAAGAAATTTTAATGAGGAAATCACACTGTGTTCATGGATTGGTGACAATTTTGTTTCACAGATGATGTAGTATAGAGGTTGGTAAAGGACAGAGATTAGGCTCTGCCGGCTGAAAGACACAAAAGGAAACAGAAGGGGAAGGCGAAAGAACTTGAATTTCACCGAATTATTTAAAACACTGGGCAGCGGCATGACCCAGTTCGGATGGAATGACCTGCTGGACATTCTCATTATGGCGGTGCTGCTGTATGAACTGATTGTGCTGACCAAGGAGACCCGTGCCTTTGAGGTTCTCAAGGGCGTTGGACTGCTGTTCGTGTGCTCCGTGGTCAGCCAGGTGCTCAGCATGTATACCATTAGCTGGGTGCTGGACTCCATCCTGCAGTCGGGCTCCATTTTCATCATCCTCTTCATTCTTTTTACCCCGGAAATTCGGCGGGTGCTGGAAAAGCTGGGGCGCAGCGGCAAGCAGTTGGGCAAGCTGATTTCCGAAGCAGGTACCCAGCGGGGGCAGGAGCTGGTGGACGATATGACGGCCACCATTCTGCGTCTGTCCCGCCGCCGTGTAGGCGCCCTGCTGGTCTTTGAGCAGAAGACCGGTTTGGGCGACATTATCTCCACGGGCACCTCCATTGAGGGTATTTTGTCCGGTCCCTTGGTGGAAAACATTTTCGAGCCCAACACACCCCTCCATGACGGCGCCGTGGTCTGCCGCGGAAGCAACATTGTAGCGGCGGCCTGCTTCTTGCCCTTGTCCGAGGAAACGGACGTAGCCAGAGAGCTTGGCACCCGCCATCGGGCGGCTCTGGGCGTTTCCGCCGTCAGCGACTGCGTAGTCGTGGTGGTCAGCGAGGAAACCGGTGCCGTCTCCATGGCACGGGACGGGAAGCTGGTGCGCTTCTTGGATCAAAAGGCCATTCGGGATTTGTTTATGAGCCTGTTTTTGCCCCAGATGGCGGCTCGGCCTCTGACAAAGCGGATGAGAAAGGGGAAGTAACATGCAGGCAAAACGGTTTTTCGCTTCTCTTTGGGACGGCTTGAAGAAGATGTTTACAAGAAACCTTGGTCTCAAGGTGATTTCTTTGATATTTGCCGTTCTTCTCTGGGCGTATGTGCTGGTGGTGCTGAACCCGGTGCGCACGAAGAACATTAGCGATGTACCCATTTCTCTGGAAGGCTACAACGATTTGCTGTCCAGAAACCTTATTGTGGTGGATCAGGACTTGGGTATGGCGGATGTGTCTGTCAATGCGGAGATTACCAACCACGCCTCTCTGGATGCATCCAGAATCAACTGCAGAGCCAGCTTATCTACCATTACCGGCGCAGGAAAATTCCGCTTGCCCGTATCCGCTACGGTGCAGGGGAACTTGGGCTCCGTAAGTGAAGTGTCTCCCTCCACCGTTACCGTGGAGGTGGACAAGTTGATGAAAAAGACCGTCCCCGTTCGGGTGGTCTATGAGGGAACCCTGCCTGCAGGCTATGAGGTACTGTCCGAAACCTACAGCACCACTATCAGCGTAGAGGGGGCTTCCCGCTTTGTGGAAAATGCGGTGCGGGCAGTGGCCACTATCGACCTGACGGATAGAACCGCTGACATCAGCGAAACGGTAAAGGTGGTCTTCTTTAACGCCGAAGGGGAAGAAATCAACGTAGTCACCCGCACGGGAGATGCGCCCAGCGTGCTGGTTTATGTAAGCATTTCCGCCGTGAAGAAGGTGCCCATTGTGCCTCAGCTTAACTTGCCTGACGAAGAATACTATGAAGTCAGCGTTCAGTCCAAGCCCGATTATGTAAACATCTACGGCGACATTGAGGTGCTGAACGACGTAGAGGAAGTGCTGACGGAGAACGTGGTGCTGGAGGAAACCTCCGGCATACAGACGCTGGAAACCACCATCATTTTGCCCGAGGGCGTCTCTTTGAAGAGCGGTCAGAGCACCAAGGTAAAGCTGACCGTCACCGTTACCGAAAAGGAAGGGGAGAAGGAGATTCAGGTGCCTCTGAAGGTAATTGGGGTCAGCGAGGGCTTCCATCTGGGTGAGAATATCCCCGCCGCCGTCACCGTCATTGCCCGAGGCAAGATGAAACAGCTTAACCAGCTTGGGGCGGAGAACATCACCGCCACCATCGATCTGATTGGACGCATTGCAGGGATCCATGAGATTACCCCCGTGCTGGAGCTGGTCAGCGTCAACGGCTACGAAAGCATTACACTGGAGATGAAGCAACCCACGGTGAAGATTGAAATCATCGAGGGAAAGTAACAAGCGGCATTCCCGCCTAAACGATTCATCCAAGGCCCGACCCTGTATCCATGGGCCGGGTCTTTTCCCATGTATGGATAAGACAAAGGAGACACTATGAAGCAGATACTGATTCCTGCTCTGCGGCAGAATCTGGAGGATACGGAGGAGAGCTTCCGCACAAGAGCGGCCAAGCAGCTTTCTCTGCGCCCAGGGGATATACTGGGGCTGAAGGTGGTGCGCCAGTCC
>CAZPCH010000140.1:0-515 GCA_964585055.1 uncultured Christensenella sp.
AAATAGAAGTGGATAATCAATTTGGAGAAATCCCAATGGAAGCATGTGACGATATCAAAATCGTGTATGTGGAAAAGAAAAAGCTCTCAGAAGACAAAATTCTCGAATGCATGAAGATTATTTCTGATGACCTTAGCGAGCTATATTCTTACTACGAATTGAACAAAAAAGAACTTACTGAGATTTCGTCCATAATAGAAGAAGACTGTCCAGAAGCAGTTTTTACAGATGGTAAAGAATCTCTGCACTTGCGAATACAGAATGCGAAAGACAGATGCTCAAACATCAGGATAACTCTTGATGACTTTGTCCCCGGGAAAATGCAGCAAGTATTTGTAAAACAAAAAACGTCTTGCGCGGCCTATGCTTTCACTATAGATGGAAACTTTTTCACCTTTTTTCGAGATATGGACATGGCAGTTCTTGGAAAAAGTCTGTGCAATGATTATCTGCTTACAGCTGATGAATCCAGTCAATCATATAGCAACTGGTTAATGAAAAAAGAAACTAATGTT
>CAZPCH010000140.1:525-4662 GCA_964585055.1 uncultured Christensenella sp.
ACAAGCTGAATCTTACTTATCCCGCATGGGAATAGATCTGGAACTGTATTTCAGCGAGCCCTGTACCGTGCTTAACTATGGGATAATAAAAAGCACCGGCTGGAAGTTTGTTTTTACAAAAGAGTTATGGGGCTTGCAATCACAGTTCGAGGATGGACAATGGAGCTATGCTAATCCAGAAAAATTACCTGTTGTAGGTGCTCCGTGGGATCAGGAGATGTGCATAATTGCTATTGATGAAAAAGGATTGTGTCAGCTTTGGTGGCAAGGCGCATCGGAAGAACTTTATCAGGAAGAAATTGAATCGAAGCTAATATCTTCCAAAGATATTTTTAAAAATGCAGAACTCTATATTCATCAAGTATATGGAGATGACGCTAGCCACAAAAAAGATAAACTCCATATCCGAATTACAAATGTATCTCTCGGGATTGGATTGCTCGCTACTGACGATGTATACGAAACTGGGAAATACATACCATGTTGGTATATCGATTTCGACATGAGATGGAAAATGGATCGAAATGGTGTTACTGATTGGCAAAGCGAACAAATTATTTTCAGTGCTGTTGATGGAAAATATGTAGAGCCACGAATTGAAGATAAAACGCTAAAAGACCTATCATAGCTTATGTTGGGCCAGTGAGCTATCTCTCAACCTGTTAACAAGGCTCTCTCGAGGGCTTTTAAATACTGTGAGATTTAAAAATACGAGAAGATATAATACGTAAAAAAATCGAGAGGCAAAAATATTGATTTTCTACCATTTGAAAAGCCTTTTTTGTCTACAGTCCAAAACACCCTCGGCAAAATGCCGGGGGCCGCAAAACAGTTTCAGTCCCGGCAGTTATGTCTGCCGGGATTTTCTTGTATAGATTGAAGCCATATGATACAATGAAGCAAATCGATAAACTAAAATTTAAGAAGGTAAATTCGATGAACAATACAAGAAAATTTGACGGCAAGGGCGAAATCTATGCAAAAGCACGGCCGAGTTACGCCGCCGAACTATTTGATTATATTAAAAACACCTTAAGCGTACCTCAAGGAAGCGTCTTTGCCGATATTGGTTCAGGTACCGGAATTTTTACAGAACAGCTGCTCAACTGCAACTACCTTGTGTATGCCGTTGAGCCCAATGATGATATGCGAAAAAAAGCAGAGGAAAAGCTTTTCAAGAATAAAAACTTCACCTCTGTTTGCGGTGCGGACAGCAATACGGGTCTTCCTGATGAAAGCATGGATTTTATTACTGCCGCACAGGCCTTTCACTGGTTTGATGCCGATGCTTTCAAGAAAGAATGCAAGCGTATCTTAAAGCCAAATGGCAAGGTCTTCATTGTTTATAACGTTCGTGACGAAAGCGCCGCTTCAACAAAAGCACTTTCCATTCTGTGCCGTAAGTATAATCCGGAATTTCACGACTTTTCCAACGGTATCAGTGATGAAAAATGCTGTGCTTTCTTTGACGGCAACTGCGAGATTTTCCGAGCCGACAACAGTCAAATCTATGATAGACACGGGCATATCAACCGTGTGCTGTCATCCTCGTACTCTTTATGCGAAAATGACGGACGATACGAAGAGTATTTGAAGGAAATGAATTCAATCTTTGATGCATTTTCCGTTAACGGCTTGCTGACTGTGCCAACATATACCGTAGCGTATATTGGTACCGTATAACAGATTCCACTTTACCAAGCCGATAAAGGGCTCGCTTCTATACACCTTTGGGCGTACCGTGCGAGCGTCCCTTGCCTCTCCCAGAGGGAGAGGCGGCCGAGTGCAGGGGGCTTATGATTCTGATTGTTCTGATTGTTCTGATTTTTTGAAAGGGCTGGGCTTGGAGTTTTTTCGGTTTTCCAATCGAGAGATTCGCAGAGATTTCAATGGTGTATGCAAACAAATTAACATCATCATTCAAAACCGACTGTGAGACCCTCTCAGTCACCTGCGGTGACAGCTCTCCCAGAGGGAGAGCCAAGCCCACAAAAAGCGGGGTGTATCGATACCGATACGCCCCGCAAATTGTTTTATGCCCCTCGGCAAAACCGAAGGTGTTTTTTGTTGCGATTTTCTTATTCTCCCGCCGTTTCCGAAGCGGTTACATAGAGGATGTCGCTGATGGGCCGCCCGCCGTCAAAGGGACGGTTGTACACTTCCCCCTGCCAGCAGAGAACGGCGGACTTGCCTCCGTCCAGATTATAGGCGGCCTTAAAGCCCAAATCATAGCTAAGCTGCGCCAAGTCGTACATGGTCAGCCCCATGGAGTATCCCGACTGACGGCCGTCCACCATGACCACGGCGTAATGCCCGGGCTCATAGTACCCCAGCACGCACCTTGGGTTCCGATCCTTAATCTGGCAATTGGGAAACTCCGTTCTTGGGTTCCCCTCATGATCCAGCAGTCCCGGCCCGAAGGTCCACACCTGCCAGGGGTCCTCAGCAATGATGCTGTCCACATCGTATTCCTCCGGCGTAAAGGTGCGCATGGTGCCGTCCCGATACAGAACGCAGATGTCATACTTCCCCTTGGTCTTTCTGTACAGCTCCCCGTTGCGGATGACCAGCCCTATGTTGTGGGTGTGAAAGTCCCCCGATACGGCAAAGAGCGCATTGACCCGATCGCTCATCTTTTTAACGGAGGTTTCCCCATACTTGGCGGAAAAGCCCTTGGTGCTGGCCGCCTCCGTCCGCAGGCGGGTCACGTCCTGTATATAAATGTCCGTCACATAATAGGTGATGTAATCGGAATAGGTCTCCTTGTCCTCCACCGTGCGGATGGTCACGGCCAGCTCCGCCTCAGCGTATTTCTCCGCCTCCATCACTGCTCCGTCATAGGAAAAGCCGTCATACCGCCCTCCCAGAAGTCCCTCGGGGGTAGGAGCGGGGGTATCCGTAGGCTCAGGGGTGGGCGCAGGGGTGTCTGTAGGCACGGGGGTGGCCGTAGGCGCCGCTGTCGGAGCGGGAACCGGGGTGCCGACGCTCACCACCGCCTGCTGTTCCTTTGCGGGAGCGGCGGCAGACACGGGAATTTCCGTAGGGGCAGGTGCCTCCTCCCCCTTTTTACAGCCTCCCAAGGCTATGAGTATGCACAGGCATAAAAGCGCCAAAGCTGTACGTTTCATGCAGATATCCTCCTAATCATGGAGTAAAGTATAGCATTGACGGCGAAACTTGTCGATAGCGCCCATGTAATAAAACTGTAAAATCCCGTCCTGTTCGCCTTAGCCTTGCCCGTTCTCAAGGGCATGCCGCCATTTTCCCCCTCGGTAGAACATAAGGGAAAGGAGGGTGCCGATGAACCAGCCTATGGGCCAGGCGCACCATATGCCCGTTGCCTGAAGCACCGTTCTGGAAAGCACCGAGGCCAGCACCACACGGAGAATCAGATCCGTAAAGGTGGACGCCATAAATTCCTTCATCATTCCCGCCCCTCTAAGAATGCCGTCGGCCACCAGCTTTACGGAGATCATAAAGTAGAAGGGAGACAGAATCCGCAAATAGTCAATCCCCGTGTTTAGAGCCAAGTCGGTGGGGGTATCGATAAAGAAGTACAAGAGCCCCTTTCCCGCAAAGAAGTATGCGGCAAAGAGGGGCACGGACAGCAGCCACACCAGCTTGATGCCCGCCCGAAAGCCGCTCTTGATTCTATCCCATTTCCCGGCACCCAGGTTCTGGGCCGTATAGTTGGAAATCCCGTTGCCCAGCGTGGTAAAGGAGGTGATGACCAGATTGTTGAGCTTCACCCCTGCGGAATATCCCGCCATAACCCCGGGGCCAAAGCCGTTGATGACCCCCTGAATGATGATGTTCCCCACGGAAATAAAGCTCTGCTGTAGGATGCTGGGGACGGCCACGGCGGCGATTCTTTTGAGCATGCTTCCTGAAAACAGAGGCGCCTTTTGGGAGATGTCCATGGCCTTGAGGCGCCTAAATACCACCAACAGTGCCAGCACACAGCTGATGCCCTGACACAGGAAGGTGGCCCAGGCCACTCCCGCCACGCCCATGTCAAAGGCTGTAACAAAGAGAATGTCTGCGCCGATGTTGGAAAGAGAGGAGGCCGCCAAAAACAAAAAGGGCGTTTTGGAATCCCCCAGAGCGGAGAAAATCCCCGTAGCGATGTTGTAAAAG
>CAZPCH010000141.1:0-3538 GCA_964585055.1 uncultured Christensenella sp.
CGCCCCGACCCCGAAGGGGACAAAACCCACCGGTGATGGGTTTTGAGGGGCTGTCACCGAAGGTGACTGAGGGGATAAGAAGAACCTGCTTCCTTTCTCCCCCTTCGCAGCCGTGATGTTCTCTGGATACGGGTAGCCATGTTCTTATATTTTACAATTCGAATCGAATATAATACATAAAAATCAGTTTTAGAATGCAGGGAAGATATGACACGGTTCTTGGAATTATTAATGCTGGGGAGACGGGAACTATAAAAGAATTTAATAAAGTCTCGGCGCCAAGAAAAAATTTTAGGCGGGTTTTCCCACATAAAATCGGGAAAAACGGTGAATACCGAGAAATTATCGAAAAAATTTTCTATTTTCCTATTGCATATTTAGGAAGTTGGGAGTATAATACGTTTGTAAACAAACAAAGCATTCTTCCTCGCTGGGGCTAAGAGCCCTCCTCCGAACCCCGGCATTCTCCTTTTTCCTTTCCCTCGGCTTTTCTCGGCCGAGGGTTTTTTTCTTTACTTATAACAATTTCCTTATGCCGCCGCCCGTCTTCCCGCCTCCTTCCAAAAAGTATATTCCGTTTTTGTTATGCACTCTCCCGGGGAGCGGCAGGGACGGTGTTTCCGCCTCCGCCGCTCCGTCCTTAGACGGCTTCCACTTCCGTCAGCCCCTCCTTAATAGTTGGTCATGGAGGGGTTGTTGCCGTTGCAGTAGACCAGCACGGCGGCCAGTCCCACGCCTACGGCGCTGACCCAAGGGGCCACTTCCACATTGGCGGTCACCAAGGCGGAAAGCACCGCTTCATACACGGCGGATACCATACCTACCCAGAACAGCAGGCTGTCCGTACGCTTTTGCAAGCTCACCTGTTCACGCATCCTCTCACCTCCCTTCCTTTTGCTTCATAGGGTCACCAGCCGGGTGTAGGCAGGGTTGTGGGAGATGTACCCCGTGCCCCTGTCCGTCTCAATCTTGTACCAGCCGCTGTCCCCCCGCCCCAGCAAGGGGAAGGTATCCCCTCTGCGGGCGGTAAAAAGCACCTCTGTTTTCACGGAATCCCCCTTGCGCACATGGACGGAGCCTCCCAGCACCTCCACCCCTTCCCGTGCCCCTTCAGGGCCTGTGGGGACAGAGGGGAGGGCAGGCGCCTCTTGGGATTGAATCTCCTCTGCAAAGACTTGGGGAATGCACCAGGCGTCCCAGCTTTTGGGGCGGAAGGGGGTCTCTACCACTCCGTCCCGCCGCCCCTTGGCCTCAATGAGCAGGCTGTCCGTGACCATGTACCCCACATGGGTGGCTCTGCCCTTTTTGTTTAGGCGGAAGACCCACCAGCCCGCCTTGGGCGCCGTGTCCCTGGGGGCTATCTTGCAGCGGGTGTACATGGTGTGGGCGGTGACATCGCTCTTGTAGGCACGGGTCAGGTTGTAGAGGTAGTAGGCCCCCAGCCCGGAGCAGTCGTAGGCGTAAAGCACCTTTTCGCCTTGGGCAAACTTTTTGCGGCAAAAGGCCTTGGCCGCCTCTGCGTAGCTTTCCCCCCTGTAGCCTCCCGTCCGCTCCTCCCTGCGGTCAATGAGGGCGATGTAGGTCTTGGGAGTCAGCTTGGTGTGCTGGCCGCCCCACACATAGGGCTGTCCCAACTGGTTCTTCAGATACTCCATAAATCCCTGTAAGGTTGCTTTCATTCCGTTCTCCTTTCGCTCTTCGGCAGATTCCATGCCTTCAGTATAGGGCAGGGAAGTCTCTCAGAATTCTCAGAATTTTCTCCTGTCCCTGTTTTTATTCTATGAATTCCCACAAATCCTTGACAGACCCCTTGACAGGCCTTGCAAAGACTGTTATCATAACACTTGAACAATTATTCAAATGTATGGAGGAAGCCATGAGAAACGAAACGCCCTGCTGCGGCACCCTGCATCCCCACCCGGAGAAGGTGGAGGCGGTGAAGGCACAGTTGCCCGGGGAGGAGGAGCTGTACGATCTGGCGGAGCTGTACAAGGTCTTTGGAGACAGCACCCGCATAAAGATTTTGTATGTCCTCTTTGAGCAGGAGGTCTGCGTGTGCGATTTAGCCCAGCTTTTGGGGGTCAGCGTGTCCGCCGTATCCCACCAGCTTCGGGTGCTCAAGCAGGCCAGCTTGGTCAAGTTCCGCCGCTCGGGGAAGACCATTTTCTATTCTCTGGCCGACGACCATGTGCGCACCATTTTGGGGCAGGGCATGGAGCATATACGGGAGTAATGAGTAAAATTTCGGAGGAAAAAGTCATGAAAAAGGTATTCAAAGTACAGGATCTGGACTGCGCTCACTGCGCCGCCAAGATGGAAGCCGCCATTCGGGAGATCCCCGGGGTGCAGAAGGCCACCCTCAGCTTTATGACCCAGCGGCTGACCGTAGAGTGCGAGGAAGACAAGCTGGAGGCCATTATGGACGAGGCCGCCAAGCGCTGCAGGAAGATTGAGCCCGACGCCGTTATCGTCCGCTAAGTCAAAAAGACCATGACCAAGAAGCAGAAAAAAGCCCTGTACCGCATTTTGCTGTCCGGGGCATTGTTTGCCATTGCCCTGCTTTTGCCCAAGGCGGAAGGCTGGGAGTGGGCGTATTTTGTGATTCCCTACGGGTGCATCGCCTACGACATTTTGCTGGGGGCGGGGCGGAACATTATCCACGGCCAGATCTTTGACGAAAAGTTCCTCATGTCCCTGGCCACTCTGGGGGCGTGGGCTACGGGAGAGTACCCGGAGACCGTGGCGGTCATGCTTTTCTATCAGGTGGGAGAGCTGTTCCAAAGCTGTGCCGTAGAGCGGAGCCGCCGCTCCATCGGGGCTTTGATGGAACTGCGCCCGGACAGCGCCCGCATCCTCCGCAACGGAGATTGGGAGGAGATGGAGCCTGAGGAAGCGGAAGTCGGGGATAAAATGCTGGTGCGCCCGGGAGAGCGGGTGCCGTTAGACGGCGTCATTTTGGAGGGGGAAACCCTGCTGGACACCGTGGCTTTAACGGGGGAAGCCCTGCCCCGCCATGGGGGCGTGGGGGACAGCGTACCCTCCGGCTGTGTGAACACCACGGGGGTTATCACCATGGAGGTCACCAAGGCCTACGAGGAGTCCACCGTGGCCAGAATTTTGGAGCTGGTGGAGAACTCCGCCGACAACAAGGCCAAGAGCGAGGACTTTATCGCCCGATTTGCCCGTGTATACACCCCTGCGGTGGTGGGGGCGGCGGTGCTGTTGGCCGTGATCCCCTCTTTGATTACCGGAGAATGGCACACTTGGGTCTACCGTGCCTTGTCCTTCTTGGTGGTGTCCTGCCCCTGCGCACTGGTCATCTCCATCCCCCTGAGCTTCTTCGGCGGCATCGGCGGAGCGGCCAAGGCGGGCATTTTGGTGAAGGGCTCCAACTACTTGGAGAAATTGGGAGAGGTAGACTGCGTGGCCTTTGACAAGACCGGCACCCTGACCACGGGACGGCTTACCCTGCAGGAGGTTTGCCCTGCGGAGGGGGTTAGCAAAGAGACCCTGCTGACTCTGGCGGCGTCGGCGGAAG
>CAZPCH010000141.1:3548-4624 GCA_964585055.1 uncultured Christensenella sp.
AGCCCATTCCTCCCACCCCATTGCCGCCTGCATTCGAGAGGCGGCGGAAGGGTATTTAGAGCCTGCTCAGGTGACGGAGGAGGCCGGCTACGGGGTTTCTGCGCTGGTAGAAGGTAAGCGGGTGCTCATAGGCGGTCTGCGGCTCATGGAGAAGGCGGGGATTCCCGTCAAGGAAGTCGGCGGCGGAGGCACCGTGTCCTATGCGGCGGCGGACGGACGGTATCTTGGCTATATCCGCATTGGGGACGCCCCCAAGCCCCACGCCAAGGAGGCACTGCGCCTCTTGAAGGCGGCGGGGATCAAGCACACGGTGCTGCTGACGGGGGATCGGAAGGCTTCCGGGGAAGCCTTAGCTAAGGAGCTGGGGCTGGACGAGGTGCGCTGTGAGCTTCTTCCCGAAGATAAGGTGACGGCCTTGGAGCAGATTATGGCGGAGCACGGCGGCAAGGGCGTAGCCTATGTGGGAGACGGCATCAACGATGCCCCCGTGCTGGCACGGGCGGACGTAGGCGTGGCCATGGGCGCTTTGGGAGCGGATGCGGCCATTGAGGCGGCGGACGTGGTGCTTATGGACGACGACCCCGTGCGCTTGCCGGAGGCCGTGGCCATTGCCGGGAGAACGGGGCGGATTGTGCGGGAGAACATCGTCTTCGCCATCGGCATCAAGGTGCTGACCCTGATTTTCACCGCCGTGGGCATTGCCAACATGTGGTGGGCGGTGTTTGCGGACGTGGGCGTGGCGGTGCTGGCCATTCTCAACGCCCTCAGATGTCTGCGCCCCGTGGCAAAAAAATAAGCAAAGCAAAAGGACGGACCGCCGTCCTTTTTTGATGCCCGAAAGCAAACCGCAGCAAACCAGAGCAAACGGGAGCAGTGGAGGGAATGCGCTGCATTCCTCTCTCATCCCTTCCGTCTCTTCGCTAACGCTCCGAGCCACCTCCCCTTGTTCACCAAGGGGAGGCTTTCATAGCGCACAAGAAACTTGTTAGCGCATGGCGCCCCTGTGTAAAGGGGAATTGCAAAGCAATTCGCCCCGACCCCGAAGGGGACAAAACCCACCGGTGATGGGTTTTGAG
>CAZPCH010000142.1:0-4570 GCA_964585055.1 uncultured Christensenella sp.
AGGTGTCCCCGGCGGTCATGCGGCGGTCCAAAGACACGGCGCAGGAGTCGGCCACGGCGCAGCGGGAAGGAGAGGTGAAGAAGATTTCGCTGACGGTAACGGTGCCTCTGCCAAGGAATCGGGCGTCCTCGTAATGCTCGGGGTTATATTCGGGGGTGAGCATCTTCTCAAGACCCTTGATTTCCCCGTCCAGGCCGTTTTCATTGAGGGCACGGACATCCTGCAGAATATCGGCCATCTTGTAGATGGCGTTGTCTCCCCGCTCCGGGGCACTGCCGTGGCAGGACACGCCCTGCACGTCCACACGGATTTCCATCCGTCCCCGATGTCCCCGGTAAATGCCGCCGTCGGTAGGCTCCGTGGACACCACAAAGGCAGGGGTAATGCCGTCCACATTGTGGATGTACTGCCAGCAAAGGCCGTCGCAGTCCTCTTCCTGGACGGTGCCGGTAACCAGAATGGTCACATCCTCGGGAATCAGAGAAAGGTCCTTCATAATGCGGGCGCCGTACACGGAGGAGACGATGCCGCCCAGCTGGTCGGACGCCCCTCGGCCGCCAATCTGAGTGTCGGTTTCAAAGCCCTCGTAGGGATCAAACTGCCAGTTGCTCTTGGCGCCGATGCCGACGGTGTCGATGTGGGCGTCGTAAGCGATGATCTTACTGCCGGAACCCATATACCCCAGCACGTTGCCCAGACCGTCGATCTCGACCTTGTCAAAGCCTACATCCTCCATCTCCTTGGCAATGCGGCGGATATGTCCCTCTTCCTGACAGCTTTCGCCGGGAATGCGGATGAGCTCCCGCAGAAACTTGGTCATGGCAGGCAGATACTGCTGTGCCGCTTCCTTGATTTTGCCGTACTCCATGTTTTTCTCCAATCCTGAATATTTGTTCCCGGGGCGCAATCCGCCCCATAGGTACACACTTGCAGTATAACAAGGGAGAGCGACAATTGCAATGGAAAATCAAACTTTTTTTCTGGGGTTCAGAAAAAAATTGGGCAAAAAAATCGGAATTCTATCCCTCCTGCGCCTCCAGTTCCCCCTTCAGCTTCTCCATGGCCTTCTTTTCGATGCGGGAAATATAGGAGCGGGAGATTCCCAACAGCGCCGCCACCTCCCTTTGGGCCATGGGCGGGTGTCCGCCCAGTCCGTAGCGCAGGGCGATGACCAGTTTCTCCCGCTTTTTCAGGCACCGCTCCATGGCTTTGAGCAGGGTTTCCCGCTCCAAATTCCGCCCCACGGCCTCAAACACCGCTTCCTCATCGCTGCCCATTAGATCCAGCACCGTAAGCTCGTTTCCCTCCCGATCCGTCCCCAGAGGCTCCTCCAGAGAGCATTCGTTCACCAGCTTCTTCTCCGCCCGCAGGCTCATGCGGATTTCGTTTTCGATGCATCGGGCGGCGTAGCCGGAAAGGGCGCCCTTCTCGGGAGAAAAGGTGTTCACCGCCTTGATAAGTCCGATGGTGCCGATGGACACAAGATCGTCCTGCTCCCGTCCGCTTTTGGCGTACTTCCTTGCAATGTGGGCGCACAAACGCAGGTTGTGGATGATGAGCTTTTCCCTTGCCTCCGCCTTTTCTTCCTCCGTTCCCTTTGCATACCGCTCCGTCCACATCCTCTCCTCCTCCGCCGTCAAAGGCTTGGGGAAAGCCCCGCTCCTGCCCACATATCCCGTAAAAAACAGCCATCCCAGCAGTTCCCGCAAAAAAGCAAACATACGCTCCCTCCTTTTGAGAAAGCGTATGCCTTTTGGGTCGGTATATGTCTTTTTTCGGCTTATTTCCAGTATTGGGAATACTGCTCCACCTTCTGCTTGTGCTCCTCGTAAGTCTTGCTGAAGAGCAGGGCGTTGCTCTGCCGAGTGTCCCCGTTGCAGAAGTACAAGAAGTTGTCTATGATATAGGCCTCCTCGGGATACAGGGCCGCCTCTATGGCCGTTTTCCCCGGGTTGCAAATGGCGCCGACGGGGAGCCCCTTGTTCTTATAGGTGTTGTAGGGGGAGACGGTGTCCATTTCCTTCTGCTCAAAGGTGAGTTTCTGCACCCCCAGCACATAGGACAAGGTGGCACAGCTTTCCAAGGCCATATCCGCCTGCAGGCGGTTGTGGAAGACGGCGGAAACCTTGGCAAAGTCTCCGTCGGCGGCGGCTTCCTTTTCAATCATGGAGGCCAAGGCCACCACCTGATCCATGCTCAGATTCAGCTCCTTGGCTCTCTGGGCATACTCCTCCGTAAAGACCTCTTGGAACCTGTCCAGCATCTTTAAAATGATTTCGTCGCAGCTTGTCCCCTTATAGACCTCGTAGGTATCCGGGAACAGGTACCCTTCCAGGGCATACCGCCGTCCGCTGCCCTCCTCCAAGGCTTCAATGAAGGGATAATTGCTGTACAGCCCTCCGTCCTTGCACAGGGTCAAAAACTCGTCGGCGCTTTCGATAATGCCGCTTTCCTTCAGCACGGCGGCAATGGCCTCCACGGTATACCCTTCGGGAATGGTGAAGCGCACGGTGCTTCTTGCCTCACTGCCCTGACAGAGCATTTCCACAATCTGGGAGATGGACATGTTCCTTGAAAACACATAGGTGCCCGCCTTCAGGGCGTTGGCTTTGCCCACAAAGTCCACATAGACCTTAAAGGAGGCCGTGCTGACAATAAGCCCCGGCTCGTTTTCACCACGGGCGGTATACAAAATGGAGGCAATCTTGGAAGCGGAGGAACCGTAGGGAATCACCACCTCAATGGGGGTGTTGTCCTCCGTGTCCACAGGCTCAATAAAGTGGGAGAGGACATAGCGCACCCCAAGGGAGATGCCCATGACCACCAGCCCCAAACTCAAAGCTCCGACGGCCAGGGGCCGCAGGTACTTCCATGCACTTTTGAATCCCCGCTCCTGCTTATTCATGGCCGTCTGCTTCCTTTTCGCTCTCTTCCCCCGCTTCTTCCTCTTCTTCCTCCTCGGGATAGGGCATGTCCATATCCAAGCAGGATCCAAGGGCGCTGTACACCTGAGCCATAAGTTCGTGCAGGGTGTATTCCGCCATCAAATACCGGGAGGCCGCAGGCTGAAACTGGAGCAGTTCCCCCAGCTTTTGCAGTTCCTCCACCACGCTGTTCTCGGCTTTCTTTCCCGAAAGCATACTGCCCTGAGCCTTAAGCTGCAGGCGGTGATACCGGTCGATGAGCGCCTTGGTGGAGGGGTTTTCAAAGGCTTTTTCCCGTGCCTGCAGATACTCCGTATACTCTCCGCTCAAAGAAATCTCCCGGCTCAGTGCCTCCGCCCTGCCGATCAGCGACTCCCTGCTCATTCTTCCACCTCAATGACAATGGGGATAATCACCGGGGTGCGCTTGGTCTTGCTCTTGAAGAAGGACTTGAGCTTGGTTTTGATGCCGTTTTTAATGTTGGCATAGTTGCTCTTATCCTCCTTTTCAAAGCGCTCCACCTCCCCTTGGATGTGGGCGATGGCCTCCTGAATCAGTTCCTCGGAGTCCTTCATATACACAAAGCCCCGGGAAACCAGTTCCGTAGGCGCCTTCTGCTTTCCGGTCTCCTTGTCGATGGTCATGACCGCCACCAAAAGCCCGTCGTCCGCCAGCTGTTTTCTGTCGTTGATGACCACGTTGCCGATGCTGTCGCTGCCGTCCACCATGACGGAGCCGGAGGCCACCGTACCGCCCTTTTTGGCACCGCAGCCCGTAAAGGTGATGATGTCCCCGATGTCCGCCACAAAGATGTTCTCTTCGGGCACGCCCATGTCCTTAGCCAGTTGGGCATGCATCTGCAGATGACGGTACTCCCCGTGGGCGGGGATAAAGTACTCGGGCTGGATGATGTGGAGCATAAGCTTCAGTTCCTCCCTGCAGGCGTGTCCGGACACATGGACGTCCGCCATGCGGTCATAGACCACATAGGCGCCCTTTTCAAAGAGGTTGTTGATGACCCTTGCCACGCCCTTTTCGTTGCCGGGAATGGCGGAGGCGGAGATAATCACCGTGTCCCCCTCCCCCACGTTTACCTTGTGGGAGGCGTTGGCCATGCGGTAAAGGCCGCTCATGGGCTCGCCCTGACTGCCTGTGGTGATGATGCACACCCGATCGTCATGGAAGCGCTTCAGCTCGTCCTCGGTGACAATCTTATCCTCGGGAATGTTCAGATACCCCAGCTTCTGGGAGGCGGCCACAATCTGCTCCATGGAGCGTCCCGCAAAACAGATGACCCGCCCGTGGCGGATGGCCACGTCGGCCACCTGCTGGAGCCGCCAGACGTTGGAAGCAAAGGAAGCCACCACCACACGGCCGTGGGCAATGTCAAAATAGTGTTCAAAGGTCTTGCCGATCTCCCGCTCGGACTGGGTGTAGCCGGGCTTTTCCACGTTGGTGCTGTCGCTCAAAAGAGCCAGCACCCCCAGCCGCCCGTAGTAGGACAGGCGGTTGATGTCGATGGGCTGTCCGTCCAAGGGGGTCAGGTCAATCTTAAAGTCCCCCGTGTGCATGACCACCCGTAGGGCGTGCTGATGGCCAAGGCCACCGCTCCGGGAATGGAGTGGCTGATTTTAATAAACTCCGCC
>CAZPCH010000143.1:0-4551 GCA_964585055.1 uncultured Christensenella sp.
CGAAATCCGGGGCAACATGATTTCCGTTATCTTCCAGGAGCCCATGACCTCCCTGAACCCCGTGTTCAGCGTGAAGCGTCAGCTCTCCGAGCCCTTTATGATCCATCAGGGGCTCAACAAGAAGCAAGCGGAGCAGAAGGCTTTGGAGATGCTCTACGCCGTACAGATTCCCAACCCGGAAGCCGTGCTTCTGCAGTATCCCCACCAGCTTTCCGGCGGCATGCGCCAGAGAGTCATGATTGCCATGGCCCTTGCCTGCAAGCCCAAGATCCTCATTGCCGACGAGCCCACCACCGCGCTGGACGTAACCATTCAGGCGCAGATTCTGCACCTGATGAACGAGCTGCAGCGCACCAACGGCACCTCCATCATCTTCATCACCCACGACTTGGGCGTTATCAACGAGATGGCGGACGACGTGGTGGTCATGTACTGCGGGCAGGTAGTGGAAAAGGCTTCCGCGCGGAAGATTTTCACCAACTGCGCCTTCAGCCACCCCTACACCGAGGGGCTCATGCACTCCATCCCCCGCATGGAAAACGTGGGCCACAAGCTGGAGCCCATCCCCGGTGTGGTGCCCCATCCTTTGGCATTGCCCAAGGGCTGCAAGTTCGCTCCCCGCTGCAAGTATGCTACAGCCAAGTGCCTGGAGCAGGAGCCTGAGCTTCGTGAAAATGCTCCCGGACAAATGATTCGTTGTTTTTATCCTGAAAAGGAGGTGCGTTCCAGTGAAGAACACAGAAAAGCTGTTGTCAATCACTAACCTGAAGAAGTATTTCCCCGTGGCCAAGTCCAGCATCTTCCAGAAGGAGCAGCTGTATGTAAGAGCCAACGAGGAGATTACCATCGACATTCACTCCGGCGAAACCTTCGGCCTGGTAGGCGAGTCCGGCTGCGGCAAGTCCACTTTGGGCCGCACCATTCTCCAGCTCTACCCCCAGACCGCCGGTTCCACCCTGTACTACGGCCGCACCCTGGAGGAGTTTGCCCCCTCCTATGTGGCAAAGACCCTGCAGAACGCCACCAAGATGATTGGCGCCTGGAAAAAGCTGCAGGCCAAGGCTCAGGCCGCCTCTGAGGAAGTAGACAAGGCCGGAGACGCCGCCACCTTCTTCCAGCATCAGAACAAGAACCTGCTGACCGCCGAGGCGAATACCGCCTTCCAGAACGTGGTCAAGATTATGGGCGGCTTTGTGGCTCTGGAAGACCCCACGGAGGGCGCCAAGGTTCTTTTGAAGAAGTACCAGACCAACGTCAAGCTGGCCAAGCTCAACGATTCCATTCGGGATCTGGACGGGGAGATTGCCTTCCACGAGGCCGTGGCCAAGGAGCTGGAAGCGGACAGCACGGTGAAAAATCCCAAGGCCAAGATTAAGAAGGCTTTGAAAAACGCCGATGCCGCCCGCAACAAGCGCAACAACCTGCTCCCCGAGCGGGAAAAGCTCAACGCTCTGCTGAAGGACGATGAAGCCGCCGTGGCCGCCGTCCGTGCCAAGTATAAGGACAATGCCCAGTTCCAGGAATATGAAAAGATGCTGGACAACGGCATCGATTTGAGCCGGCTGAAGTACACGGAGATGCGCCTTTTGCGCAAGGACATCCAGATCATCTTCCAGGATCCCTACTCCTCCCTGAACCCCCGCATGACCGTGGGACAGATTATCGGCGAAGGCTTGACCACCCACAAGTTCTTTAAGTCCGGTGACCCCAAGATGAAGGAGTACATTCTGGACGTTATGGAAAAGTGCGGTCTGCAGGGCTACATGCTCCACCGCTATCCCCACCAGTTCTCCGGCGGACAGCGGCAGAGAATCTGCATCGCCCGTGCCTTGGCGGTAAAGCCCAAGTTCATCGTGTGCGATGAGTGCGTTTCCGCTCTGGACGTGTCCATTCAGTCCCAGATTATCAACCTGCTGGAGGAGCTGAAGGAAACCGACAAGCTGACCTACCTGTTCATCTCCCACGATTTGTCCGTTGTGCGGTACATTTCCGACCGTATCGGCGTTATGTATCTGGGGAACATGGTAGAGCTGGGCACGGCGGAAGAGGTCTTCTCCGACCCCCGCCACCCCTACACCGTGGCGCTGCTGTCCTCCATTCCCACCACCGATCCCGACTCCGCCAACAAGGAGCGGATCATTCTGGAGGGCAACATCCCCAGCCCCATTCGTCCCCCCGAAGGCTGCAAGTTCCACACTCGCTGCTACATGGCCTGTGACAAGTGCAAGGTTGTGCCCCCGCCCTATGTGGAGGTCAGTCCCGGCCACTTCTGCGCCTGCCATTTTCTGGACAAGAAGATTGACGAACAGGGCAACTACCTCTTTGAGGTCAACAAGCAGGAGAAGTAAATGCTCTTTGACCGTTTGCGCAAGCTGAAGAAGTCCACCCCCGAAATGGAGGAGAACTTCCGCAAGGAGCTGGAGGAGAACGGCGGGCTGGAGAAGAACGATTTGAAGGCCATGATCATCGCCGGCCTTATCACCTTCATGCCTCTGGCCATTGTGCTGTTTCTGCTGATTGCTTTGTTCTGCTGGTTCTTCGTCTCCTGTTGATTTGGGAGAGTACCCCAACACGACCCATGCCCCCGGTTCTGCCGGGGGTTTTCTTTTGGGCGCAGGGGGGCGGGGGCGCAGGGCTCCGCCCTTCTCTTGGCCGAGGGGGCGGCACGCCCCCTCGCCCAAGGGTTCGCTCTGCGAACCGCCCCCGCCCCGCCTCTTCCGATTTTTACCCTTTTTCCCAGCAAAATCCTCGAATTTGCGTCCAAATTATGTAGGAAGTGAGAACATTTTTCCGCTTCCTTTGCCTTTTTCAAAGAATCATGCTACTATAGAGCCATGAAACGTACAAACGCAACAAACCGCCTGCCCCTGATTGCGGTGCTGGCCCTCATAACCCTGCTGCCCCTTCTGCCCATAGCGGAGGAGGCGGAGGCGTCCCTCGCCCTGCCCACGGGGGAAACCGCTCCCTACACCAAAAAACTGCAGGAGCAGTGGGTGCTGTGCCTGCCCATCACCCTGTCCCCGGAAGGGCTCAACGAAAGCCTCTTCCTCCAAAGTGGGCAGGGGGAGCTAACCTATGACAAGGAGCGGCTCCAATACCTTGGCACCTCGGAACAGCTTTTAAACGAGTATGCCTGCACCTATACCGACCCCGCCGCGGGGCAGACCGTAAAGCAGGGCTGGGTCATCAACGGCACGGAAGCCGGCTTTGTGCGCATGGCCTTTGCCAGTCCCTACGGCTGTAAAGTGGAGGGGGCCATGCTGGAGCTGTGCTTCGCCTTTACCGAGAAGGCCCTGCCCGGGGACAGTCTGGAGTTTTCCCTAAACAGTCCCCTGTTCACCTTTACGGACAGGGAGCAGAACACGGTGAAGGGGAACGCTTCCCCCTGCACGGGAAGTCTGCAACTTTCCGCCCAAGCCGACCGCAGCGCCCTGCAGGCCGCCTATGACAGCCGCTACGCCGCCGTGTACACGGAGGGGGGAGAGCCGGCCGTGGCCATGGGGGACACGAAGGATTTGACAGAGGGCAGTTTGTACCTCTCCTCTGCAGATATGAAGACCGACGCCGCCGCCCTGTCTGCCGCCCATCGAGTGCTGAATAAGGCCGACGCCGATCAGGAGGAGCTGGACGCCGCCCTGAAGGCCTTGGAAAGGGACTTTGTCTTCCCCCGCCCCCACGCCCTTTCCTACGGGGAGCTGGAGGGGAAGATTGAGATTGCCAAGGAGAAGGTGGAGAGCAGTGAGTTTTCCTCCTACAGCCTCCAACTGCAGAAGAAGTGGAAGACGGCCCTTGAAAATGCCCAAGCCCTGCTGAGGGAGGAAGCCCGCCCCACCAACACCCAGAGAAAGCTGGACAACGCCGCCAAGGCCATTACGGAGCTGGTGAAAACGGGTGAAGACGGGTGGATTTTCCTTCTCCCCGCCATCATGCTCCTGTGCGCCGCGGGCCTTGCGGTTGTGCTGAAGAAACGGAAAGAGGAATGCCTGCGGCAGTGAAATCTGTGCGCTGCACAGGTGAAATATGCCTGCGGCAGTAAAATTTGCGCTTTGCGCAAGTGAAATATGCCTGCGGCATGTGAAATATGGCTTTGCCATGTGAAATATTGCTGCGCAATGTGAAATCCATCCTTCGGATGGGTTGTGGAGGGGACGCTTTGCGTCCCTTTTTTCTGCTTATCCCCTCAGTCTTGCTTCGCTCACGCTACGCAGCCAGCCCCTCAAAACCCATCACCGGTGGGTTTTGCCCCCTACGGGGTCGGGGCGAATTGCTTTGCAATTCCCCTTGAACATCAAGGGGAGCCTTGCGCTAATAAGTTGCTTTCACGGTTAAAAACAAAGGTAGGTATGAGAGTCTTTGCAGTGTTTGCCTCCCCTTGCTGATCAAGGGGAGGTGGATTGCGAAGCGTTAGCGAGCAAGACGGAAGGGATGAGAGGGGTCTTATCCCCTCCGTTACCTACGGTGATAGGCTCTCAAAACGCATCACAAGTGGTTTTTGCCCCCTTCGGGGTCGGGGCGAATTGCTTTGCAATTCCCTCAAAACCCATCACCGGT
>CAZPCH010000144.1:0-4535 GCA_964585055.1 uncultured Christensenella sp.
AGCGTTTTCGGGGACGGAGCCTGAAAGCCCACACATCCCCATTATTCGATATATCCTATCACAGCAGGGGCGGTTTGTAAAGATTCAGGGGAATTTTCCCAATGAACGGGAAAAACTTGCTTTTTTTCAGGGGAGCGGGTATACTATAAAAGTTAAAAGGGGGCATAGGCTCCCCACTACAGGGCCGCCGGGTATGGCGGCGAAGGGATAAGACAGTGAAAACCAGTGATTTTTTCTATGAGCTGCCCAAGGAGCTCATTGCACAGACCCCGGCGGCGGAGCGCAGCGGCTCCCGCCTGCTCATGTATGATCGGCAATCTAAGCAGATTCTGGACGGGGTCTTTACGGACATACGCAAGTGCCTGCGCCCGGAGGACGTGCTGGTGCGCAACACCACCCGGGTCATCCCCGCCCGCTTAATGGGCTTGCGGGAGGAAACGGGAGGCCGCATGGAGCTGCTGCTCCTAAGGCGGCTGGAGGGGGACACATGGGAGTGCCTGTGCCGCCCGGCCAAGCGTGCTAAGGCAGGGCATGTGTACGTCATCACCCCCAGACTTTCCGCCGAGATTCTGGGCGATGCCCCCATGGAGGGGGGGAAGATTGTCCGCCTATTGTACGACGGCATCTTTGAGGAGATTTTGGACGAGGCGGGGGAAATGCCCTTGCCCCCCTATATAACGGAGCGCTCAGCCGATGCCGAGCGGTATCAGACCGTATACGCTCATGAGCGGGGCAGCGCCGCCGCCCCCACGGCGGGGCTTCACTTTACGGAAGCACTGCTTAAGGAGATTCAGGAGCAGGGCACGGCGGTAGCGGATGTACTGCTTCACGTGGGCCTTGGCACCTTCCGCCCGGTGGGGGAGGAGAATATCGAGGATCACAAGATGCACGCCGAATTCTATCAGGTTACGGAGGAAGCCGCCAACCTGATCAACGAGCGGCGCAAGGCGGGCGGCCGCATTGTGTGCGTGGGCACCACCAGCGTGCGCACCTTGGAGAGCGTAGCCACGGAGGATGGCCTTGTCCACCCCGGGGCGGGCTTTACCAGCATTTATATCACTCCCGGCTACCGCTACAAGGCCGTGGACGCCCTGATTACCAACTTCCATCTGCCGGAAAGCACCCTGCTCATGCTGGTGTCCGCCTTCTGCACAAGGGAAGAGGTGCTTAAGGTGTATGAACACGCCGTAAAGGAGCGGTACCGCTTCTTCTCCTTCGGAGACGCCTGCTTCTTTGGGGACATGACGGCTTCGGAGCGGCAGAGTATACAAAGCACCCACCCAAAGGCCTGACAGGAGAGCGTATATAAATATGAAGACAAAATATTTTTCCTTTGAAGTAGAGCATGTGGACAAGCAGACCGGCGCCAGGTTGGGCTGTCTCCACACCCCCCACGGGGACATTCAAACCCCCGTATACATGCCCGTTGGCACTCAGGCCACCGTAAAGGCCATGACCCCTCGGGACGTGGAGGAGACGGGAGCTTCCATCCTCCTGTCCAACACCTACCACCTGTACCTGCGCCCCGGCCACGAGCTGGTGAAGGAGGCAGGGGGACTGCACAAGTTCATGCAGTGGAATAAGCCCATTTTGACGGACAGCGGCGGTTTTCAAGTCTTCTCTCTGGCCAAGAAGAAGGACATTAAGGAGGACGGCGTCCTCTTCCGCTCCCATGTGGACGGCAGCCGCCACTTCTTCACCCCCGAAAGCGTTATGGAAGTGGAGCAGGCTCTGGGGGCAGACATTGCCATGTGCTTTGACGAGTGCGCCCCCGCTTCGGCGGATCACCGCTATGCCGTCGGCGCCATGAACCGCACCCACCGCTGGGCGGAACGGTGCCGAGAGGCCCACACCCGGGAGGATCAGGCCCTGTTCGGCATTGTGCAGGGATGCATCTATGAGGATCTTCGCATTGAGAGCGCCAAGACTCTGGCGTCCATGGACTTCCCCGGCTACGGCATCGGCGGCTTGTCCGTAGGGGAGCCCAAGGAGATTATGTACCGCATGCTGGACGAGATTCGTCCCTACATGCCTGAGGACAAGCCCCGCTACCTTATGGGCGTGGGCAGTCCCGACTGCCTGCTGGAGGGCATCCGCAGGGGCGTGGACATGTTCGACTGCGTGCTGCAGACCCGTGCCGCCCGAAACGGGCTGGCCCTCACCCGCAAGGGACGGGTTATGCTGAGGAACAATACCTATGCCCATGACTTCGGTCCCATTGAGGAGGGGTGCGACTGCTACGCCTGCCGCCACTTCTCCAGAGCCTATATCCGCCACCTGATTAAGGCGGAGGAGATTTTGGCCGGGACGCTGATTACCATGCACAACATCCGCTTCTCCGTGCGGCTGATGGAGGAGGCCAGACAGGCCATTCGGGAGGATCGCTTCGGAGATTTTGCGGATGAGATACAGGAGGTCAAGTTGTTCTAATGCCTGGAAATGAGAGAGGACTTCTGCTGTGGGACGAGGCCAAGTGCCTGCGGGTAGGCCGCAGACTGACCCGTCTGCTGCTCCCCGAAGGGGGCGTAATCGCCATGTACGGAGGTATGGGCTCGGGAAAATCCACCTTTGCCCGGGGCATGCTGGAGGCTTTGAAGGTGAAGAACACCCAAAGCCCCACCTATACCATCCTGCAGGCCTACGACACCACCCCGCCCCTGTACCATATCGACGCATACCGTCTGAGCAGTGCGGAGGAATTGTACGATGTGGGCTATGAGGACTGTCTGCGGGAAAAGAACGCCTTTGTGCTGGTGGAGTGGGCCAACCTTGTGGAGGAGGCACTGCCCAAGGAGCGGCTGGAGCTGCACTTCCGCATTTTCAGTGCGGAAGCAAGATCCATGTATGTGGTGGCCCATGGAGAAAGGTACGAAAACATAGTATGGAAAATATAAACGAAAAGGTTCTGCTGGCTCTGGAGACAACGGACGCACAGGCCTCCGTGGCCCTGTATATAAAGGGCGAACTGCGGGAGAAAATCATCGACAGCGCCCGGCGCCACGAGGAGACGGTCATGCCTGCGGTGGCGGACTTTATGCAGCAAGAGCAGGCGGAGCTCAAAGAGCTGGAAGGGCTGTGCGTAGACGTGGGCCCCGGCTCCTTTACGGGAGTGCGCATCGGGGTCTGCCATGCCAACGCCATGGGCTATGCCCTAGGAATTCCCGTCATCTCCGTCAACGCCCTGGAGGCCTTAGCCTACCCCCATCTCCATCAGGGAAAGCCCGTCTGCGCCCTTATCGATGCCCGCAACGGCAACGGCTATGGGGCCTTGTATGACGAGGAGGGGAAGGAACTGATGCCTCCCTGCCCCTGCGTAACGGAGGAGTTTTTGCAGGCTGTGCCTGAGGAAGCGATCCGAGTGGGCGGCGGCTACCCGGAGGGGACGGACTTTGTGCCCGCCATACCCCGGGCGGCGGACGTAGCTTCCGTCGGCGCACGCAGACTGGCCGAGACCCCCGTGGGAACGGAGGCAAGACCCTTGTATCTGCGGCCGTCTCAGGCGGAGCGGAACAGGAAGAAGGCATAGCATGGCGGAAATCACCGTGCGCCCCATGCGCAAGGGGGATGTGGACCGGGTGTATGAGATTGAGGTCAAGAGCTTCCGCACCCCGTGGAGCAAGCACTCTTTGCAGGGGGAGCTGAAGAACGACGTGGCTCGGTATATGCTTTTGGAAGAGGATGGGCTGGTGGTGGCCTACGGAGGCATGTGGGTGCTTTTTGATGAGAGCCACATGACCAACATCGCCGTGCATCCCGACTTTCGGGGAAAGGGCTACGGGCGGATGCTCTTTGTTGCCATGATGGCGGAAGCGGAAAAAATGGGAGCCTCCCGCATGACCTTGGAGGTGCGGGAGACCAACACCGTGGCCCAGAGCCTCTATTATTCTCTGGACTTTGAGAAGGAGGGCTACCGCCGCAGATACTATGAGGACACGGGGGAAGGGGCCTATTTGCTCTGGAACGGACATGTGGCCGAAACCGTGGCAAAAAATGCTTGCATTTGCGGGAAATATATCTTAAAATAGCCTGCGGTGCCCATTGAAAAAATAACCACCAAACAAGAATATTACAAGCAGAGAGCGGTGCGCTTTTTGCACGAAGTAAAGGAGAAAATGCAATGAGTCTGTATGCCGATTGGAAAGCGCTGTGCGAAAGCAAGCAGAACGATGCCGACTACCAGCAGTTCTGGCAGGGGTATTTTGATCAGGAGACGGAAGTATACAAGAGAGTGCTGGAGGACTACGAACTGCCCTATACCGGCACCGTAGCCGATTTGGCGGACGGCTTTGACATGGAGCCCAAGACCTTTCTGGGATATTTGGACGGAGCCAACACCAGCTTTGCCGGCGGCGAAAAGGATCTGGAGAGCCTGACGGAAGAGAGCGAAGTCACCTTGGACTTCGACTTTGAGAAGCTCTACTACAACATGCACGAAGCCAAGGCCGACTGGCTGTTCAACCTGCCCCAGTGGGAAAAGGTGCTGCCCGCAGAGAAGCGCCGGGAAATCACCAAGGCCTACCGTGCCAGCAAGATCT
>CAZPCH010000145.1:0-4514 GCA_964585055.1 uncultured Christensenella sp.
TCGCCGGAGTCAAGGCGGGCACGCCCGAAAGCGAGATTGCCTCCACCCTGTCCATCGCCGCCGCCTCCCTGATGACCATTGCGGTGCTGGCCGTGGGGGTACTGCTCCTTGTGCCCCTTCAGCCCCTGCTCCAGAGCCCCGCCCTGCAACCCGCCTTTGACTGCGTGGTGCCCGCTCTCTTCGGCGCCATGGCCTATAAATACTATCGGGGGAACCTGCCTTTGGCCGCCCCGCCCCTGCTGCTCATGTGCCTGCTGTTCGTCCTGATTCCCTCCCTCATCGGCTCCGCCAGCATGATGATTCTCCCTGCAGGAGGCCTCGCCATTGCCCTTGCCTACCTGCAGTTTAAAAGGGAAGCAAAATAAGGGCTTTTCCCATGCATATGCCTCTCCTTTTGCCGCCCCGGGATTTATGTCCCCGAGGCGGCTTTTCATTGACTTCCCTGAAAGAAGCTTCTATAATATTCTTATAAAAAACAAGGAGATTTCCGCAAATGCTTTCTCAATTGAACAGTCCCCGGATCTACGCCATCTGCGGGGGCATCATTGCCTTTGTGGCGGTTGTATGCGTGGTATTCCTCATTAGAGCCTACCGTGCAGGGCTGGCCATCGGCATGGACAAAACCAAGCTCCGCCGTGCCATCACCTCCAGCGCCACCTTCTCCCTTTTGCCCAGCGTAGGGATTCTGCTGGGAGTCATCGCCCTGTCCGGGAGCCTTGGCACCCCCTGGCCCTGGCTGCGGCTGTCCGTCATCGGCGCCCTCCACTATGAGACCCAGGTGGCTCAGGCGGCGGCGGAGCAGGTGGGCATGAGCTCCCTGTCCATCGCCGAAATGACGCCCTCGGCCTTTGCCACCATCGCCCTGCTTATGAGCGTGTGCATTATGTGGGGCATGGTGCTCAACGTGTTCTTTAACAAGAAGTATTCGAGCAAGCTCACCGGCGGCACGAAGAAGAGCAGCGGCAAACCCGGCTTTGGGGACAAGGCCATGACCGCCATGTTCATTGGCCTCGTTTCCGCCTACATCGGCAGCTACATCGGCGGCTTTATCTCCGAGGAGGGGCTGTTCACCTTCTCGGGCAGCATCATTCCTCTCATCGTGGTGGCCGTGTCCGCCGCCGTCATGGCCCTGTTTATCTATCTGGAAAAGAAGAAAAACATGGCATGGCTGGAGAGCTTCTCCATTGCCGCCAGCATGCTCGTCGGCATGGCCGCAGCGGTGGTTGCGGGACTGTTTATTTAAGGAGGGCATACCATGGAATCTATGCATCGTGATTATTTTGAACGCTACAATCGGCGCACCCATACCATTGGCCGCCTGAGCTCCATCATCACCCTCATTATGCTGGTGGGCGCTCCCTTCCTCATGGGGGCCGTTCTGGGCGCCATGCCCGACATCGGCGCCGCCGCCAAGGCCTTCTTGTCCGTCGGTCTGGTGTGGACGGTAAGCAGTGTGGTGGAGTTTCTGGTCTACACCCCCATGCTGGGTGCAGGCGGCGGGTATCTGGCCTTTATCACCGGGAACCTTATCAACATGAAGATTCCCTGCGCCGTCAACGCTCGAGACATCGTAGGCGCCAAGACCGGCACTCCTGAAAACGAGATCATCTCCACCCTGTCCATTGCCGCCTCCTCTCTGGTGACCATTGTGGTGCTGGCCCTGGGCGTACTGCTTCTTGTACCCCTGCAGCCCCTGCTCCAGAGCCCTGCCCTGCAGCCCGCCTTTGACTGCGTGGTGCCCGCCCTCTTCGGCGCCATGGCCTACAAGTATTACCGTGGAAATCTGAAGATTGCCGCCGCACCCCTGCTGCTCATGTGCCTGCTGTTTGTCTTCATCCCCTCTCTCATCAGCTCCACCAGCCTGATGATTCTCCCCGCCGGCGGCTTGGCCATTGCCATTGCCTACATGCAGTTTAAAAAGGAGGCAAAATAAATGCTCTGGATTTTATGGATTCTTTTAGGCATTCTGGCGCTTCTAGTCCTGATTGCCCTGGTGCGCACCCTGCTGATGCCCAGCAAAAAGTCGGAATACACCGCCCCCGAGGCCGATGATTACGCCATGGAGCTGGCAGAGAAGCTGTCCAAAATGATTCGCTGCGACACCACCTCCCACGCCAACGTCTATGAGCCCGAAAAGTTTGAGGCTTTCAACAAGGTGCTGGAGGAGCTGTTCCCTCTGGTGCATGAAAAGCTGGAGCGGACGGACATTGACGGCAACCTCCTCTATTACTGGAAGGGGAAGAGCAGTGAAAAGCCCATCCTCCTTATGAGCCATCAGGACGTAGTCCCCGCAGAAGGCCAGTGGAAGCATGAACCCTTCTCCGGCGACATTGCCGAGGGCAAGGTCTGGGGCCGGGGTGCGGCGGACACCAAGTGCTCCCTTATGGCCTTCTTCCAGGCGGTGGAGGAACTGCTGGAGCAGGGCTACACCCCCGCCTGCGACGTATATCTGGCCTCTTCCTGCACGGAGGAGTGGGCAGGAGACGGCGCCCCCAAGATTGTAAACGAGCTGAAGCGCAGGGGCGTAGAGCTGTTTTTGGTCTGCGACGAGGGCGGCACCATTATCTCCGAGCCCGTCGGCGGCATTAAGGGCAACTTTGCCATGGTGGGCATCTTTGAAAAGGGCAAGGGCGATGTAAAGTTCACCGCCCGCTCCAACGGCGGCCACGCCAGCACCCCCGGCAAAAACACCCCCATTGCCCGTCTGGCGGCCTTTGTCCACAGCGTAGAGACCCATTCCCCCTTTAAAAAGAAGTTCTCTCCCGAAGTGAAGGCCATGTTTGAGGAGCTGGCGCCCTACGCCCCCTTCCCCCTGAAGCTGGTCTTTGGGAATTTGTGGCTCTTTGCCCCCATCCTCAAGGAGGTCATGGGCAGCATCAGCGCTCAGGCAGGGGCCATGCTCCAGACCACCATTGCCTTTACCACCCAGAGCGGCTCCGACGCCTGCAACGTTCTGCCTCAGGAAGCGACCCTGGGCGCCAACATGCGCTTTATCCCCCATCAGGGCGAGAAGGAGAGCTTGGAGATTATCCGCAAGCTGGCAGAGAAGTACAATTTGGAGATGGAGGTGCTCCACTCCAACGACTTTACCCCCACCACGGACATTCACGGCGATGCCTACAAAAAGGTGGAGGAGGCCATTCACCGTGCCTTCCCCGGCCTGCCCGTGTCCCCCTACGTTATGACCGGGGCTACGGACGTCCAGTTCTACCAGAGCGTGTGCCCTAGCTGTCTGCGCTTTGCCCCCGTGATCTACGGCCCCGAACAGATGAAGGGCATGCACGGCCTCAACGAGAATATTGAATACAACTGCCTCCCCGGCGCCGTGCGGTTCTATGAGAACCTCATTCGGGTGCAGGAGTAAGCCCGCAGAAAGGAACCAAGTTGCTATGAGAACCCTGAAAATCCTCCGTCCCAAGGCCATGGAGGCTTCCGCCATGAAGCTGACCGTTGAAGTGGACGGCCATCCCATTGGCAAGGTGGGCAACGGCAAGGAGATTTCCGCCGAGATGGATGCTCAGCGCCATGAGATTTACCTCCATGGCGGCTTCTTTGCCGACAAGAATTTCTGCTACAAGCTGACCATCCCCGCCGGGGACTACAGCTACAATTTGCAGATAGACATGCTGAGTTTGACCAACGGCTATAAGCCCGTCCTGCGCCCCTGCGGCGCCATGCCCGGAAAGACCCGCACCCGCCGGGACACCCTCATGGCCGCAGAGCTGACGGATCTGTTCCTAAATGAAAAGCTGAGAGAGGTGCTCAAAGGGGTGAACGGACGGCTTCAGATTCTGCCGGGGACGGACACGTGGAAGCTGGATGTGTGCAGCGGCAATGCCCGCAAAACCGTGGCGGAGATGAAGTATTCCTCCTACAGCGGCAGTATGCTGGGCGCCGCCGTCAACAATGCGGAGCGTGAGAAGCTGTCT
Organism: uncultured Christensenella sp.; assembly: GCA_964585055.1. GTDB lineage: Bacteria > Bacillota > Clostridia > Christensenellales > CAG-138 > RUG472. Next base: position 3,930 of record CAZPCH010000145.1, read on the forward strand.
ACCCCCGAGGGACAGCTGGAGTTTTTCAATATGCTCTATGGGGAGTACCTCCAGTACCTCCCCGACTACACTCGCACTGCTCCCAACGAGTACGCTTTAAACTGAGAAACAGCCCATATAAAAACAGCAGGGATTTCCCTGCTGTTTTCTTTTTCCGCCCCTTGGAAGGGGGAAAGGATTCCTTTGTAAGGGCTTAGTCCTCAAACCCCATGGGGTTCTGGGACTGCCACCGCCAGCAATCGGCGCACATTTCTTCCACCGTGTGCTTGGCCTCCCAGTGCAAAAGCCGCTTGCTCTTTTCCGCATGGGCATAGCCTTCCGCCATGTCTCCCGGGCGGCGGGGGCCTATGCGGCAGGGGAGTTTCAGGTGATTGGCCTCCTCAAAGGCATGCACCATCTCCAACACCGAGGTGCCCTTTCCCGTGCCCAGATTGAAGACCTCCGTCCCCTTATGCTCCTGGGCATAGGCAATGGCGGCCGCATGTCCTTCCGCCAAGTCCATAACGTGGAGATAATCCCGAATGCAGGTGCCGTCGGGGGTGGGGTAGTCGTTGCCGTAGATGACCAGCTCCTTCCGCCGTCCCG
>CAZPCH010000146.1:0-4499 GCA_964585055.1 uncultured Christensenella sp.
ACATCCCCTCCCCGGACGCATCTTTGACACCCACGATAAAGCCTTGCTCTGGTGGCGGGAACTCATGGAAGAAGGCAAGCTGACAGCCCCCTTTCATGTCACCCACATTGACGCCCACAGCGACTTGGGCATCGGCAAGCCCGGCCCCGGCTTTGTCCTCTATAACGTGCTGGCCAAATTGCCCCAAGACCGTCTAAAGCTGGAAGAATTCTACACTGCAAAGCAGTTGGACGAAGCAAACTATCTCCTCTTTGCTTTAGCTGCCCGATGCATACACAGCCTTGACAACGTGCGCAATCCCCGTTCCCGAGCAGACATTCCGGAAAGGATTGTTTTGCGGGACAAAAAGGGAAGCTATGATGCCATCCGTCTCCCCCAGTCCTTCCCCGAGTTATACGAAAAAAGAAACGGCCCCGAACCCCTTATCCCCTTTCGGGTGTACGATGCCTATGAGACCTTTTTTGCAGACGCTCCCTATGACTTTGTCTCCGTGGCCGTCTCCCCCCGCTATGCGCCCAAGGAGGCCGATGCCCTTTTGCCGCTTCTTGCCTCCTTCATGATTTTCGATGAAAAAGCGCCCATGGACAAATAAAAAAATGTGGCGTATAATGTAAGCATGAAAAATATCAAGCGGTTCATGGCCTACTTCGGCCCCCATAAGCGGCTCTTTATTTTGGATATGAGCTGTGCTTTTGTCATGTCTGCGGTAGACGTGGCCTTCCCTCTCTTTACCCAGTATCTTCTCCGTCAGCTTATCCCTGCCATGGAGCAGGACAACAGCCTGATGCCTCTGTTCTTGGGCTTGCTGGCGGCGGCGGTAGCGGTATATTTCATCCGCGCCATTCTCCAGTACATCATCACCTACTGGGGACATCGTCTTGGGGCTCACATTGAGACGGACATGCGCCACGATATCTTTGCCCACATCCAGACCCTGTCCTTCAGCTTCTATGACAAAATCCGCACGGGAAAGCTTCTCTCCCGTGTCACCAACGATTTGTTTGAGGTCACGGAGCTGGCTCACCACGGCCCTGAGGACGTGGTTATTTCCTGCGTCACCTTAATCGGCTCCTTTATTGCCATGTTCTGCATTGAGTGGCGCATTGCCTTGTCCATGCTCATTCTTCTGCCCTTCATCCTCTGGTTCATTATGCACACACGGGTGCAGATGAAGCTGGCCAGCAAGCATGTAAAGGAGCGGGTAGCGGAAATCAACGCCGACATTGAAAGCAGTATCTCCGGCGCCCGTACGGCCAAGGCCTTTGCCAACGAAGACTACGAGGTCACCAAGTTTAACGTGGGCAACATGCGCTTTTTGGACGCCAAAAAGGAGCACCACAAGGCCATGGGCATTTTCAACAGCGGCATGGACTTCGGCATTGCCATGTTCAACATCGTGGTGCTTTTAAGCGGCGGCCTGCTTATTTATCACGGAACGCTGGATGCGGTGGTGCTCATTACCTTTATGCTCTATGTTTCCAGCTTCACCAGCCCCATTAAAAAGCTGGCCAACTTTGCCGAGCAGTACGTGCTGGGCATGGCGGGCTTCACCCGGTTTTTGGAGATTATGGATACCAAGCCCGACATTGAAGATAAGCCTGACGCCCTGGTTCTCCATGGCGTCAAAGGGGACATTGCCTTTAAGGACGTCTCCTTTGCCTATGACGAAGGCAAGCAGGTTTTAAGCCACGTAAACCTGTCCGTTCCTGCCGGAAAGACCCTGGCCCTGGTAGGCCCCTCCGGCGGGGGCAAGACCACCTTGTGCCATTTGCTGCTTCGGTTCTATGAGATTCGGGAGGGCAGCATTACCATCGACGGCCACGACATTCGGGACGTGACCATGAAGTCCCTGAGAGAGAACGTGGGCATTGTCCAGCAGGACGTCTTCCTCTTTGCAGGCTCCATTCGAGAGAACATCCGCTACGGCCGTTTGAATGCCACCGACGCTGAGGTGGAGGAGGCCGCCCGCCGTGCAAAGATTCACGAGGAGATAATGACCTTCCCCCACGGGTATGATACCAACGTAGGCGAGCGGGGCATGCTCCTGTCGGGCGGACAGAAACAGCGCATCAGCATTGCCCGTCTGTTTTTGAAGAATCCCCCGGTGCTGATTTTGGACGAAGCCACCTCCGCGCTGGACACCGTAACCGAAGCGGACATTCAGCACAGCTTTGACGAACTGAGCAAGGGACGCACCACTTTGGTCATTGCCCATCGCCTGTCCACCGTAAGACGGGCGGGCGAGATTGTGGTCATAGACGAGCAGGGCATTCGGGAGCGGGGCACCCACGAAGAATTGCTCCGGCAGCAGGGGCTGTACGCCACCCTGTATGAAGCGACTTTGGATAGAGACGAGCCGTAGTTTCGGCGAGGAGACTTAAAATGGATAAGAAAAAAATGCCCGCACAGGGTATGGACTGGCAGCGGCTGGCGGGAGACGTGTTTTATACCCTCCTTTCCGGAGTGCTGTACACCCTGTGCGTGGCCATGTTCACCGTCAACGCAAACTTTGCCCCCGGCGGCATTACGGGTCTGAGCGTTCTGTTCAACCACCTGATTCCTCAAGTTCCCGTAGGTATGGCCAGCCTGATTCTCAATGTGCCCGTGGTCATTCTGTGCTACAAATCCTTCGGCAAGGTATACATGGCCAAATCTCTGGCGGTCATGGCCCTGTGGGCAGTTATGCTGGACTTGCTGACCCCTTTGATTCCCGCTTACACGGGGGATCCCCTCATGTCCTGCCTCTTTGCAGGTGTATGCTTGGGGCTGGCGCTGGGACTGGTCTATCGGCGGGGCTTCTGCACGGGCGGTACGGATTTTATCGCCATGCCGCTGAAAAAGAAGTTTCCTCATCTGTCCATCGGCGCTTTGAATCTGGTCATTGACGGCACGGTCATTCTGTTGGGCGGCCTTGTGTACGGCAACATTGACGCCGTTTTGCGGGGCATCCTCATGACCGTGGCTTCCACCACCTTGACGGACAAGCTTCTCTACGGCTCGCAGAGCGGCAAGCGGCTGATTATCATCACTGACAAAGGGCAGGAAGTGGCCGACGGCATTCTAAATCAGATTCAGCGGGGCGTGACCATGACCGATGTGGAGGGTGCCTACTCTCACCAGACCCACAAGCTCCTGCTGTGCGCCTGCAGCCGTCCCGAGGTGTACCGCATCAAAAAGCTGTGCTATGAGATTGACAAGAACGCCCTGATTATGGTGGGCGCCAACGATGAAGTCTACGGCGAAGGTTTTATGGACATAGAAGGATAAGCAGTGCAAAAGAAACGTGTACAAATCAGCCCCGAGACCTTTCCCGGGGCTTTTTAATATTTGTTCCAAGGCGCACATGGAGCATAACTTGACCCATATGTGCCCTTATTGGGCGCTGTGGTACCTGCAGTACAAGAAGTGTTTGGCTAAACTAAATCTTTGCCGCCTGCTCCCGCAGTTTTTCACAAAAGACGGCGGGCACCTGCAGATTCCCCCGCCCCGTCCCCATGCGGATATCGGGCTTGGCACTGCCGTGGTAGTCGCTGCCGCCGCTCTCCAGCAAGGTGAATCTTTGGGCAAGAGCTGAAGCCAGCTCCGTCTGTTCTTGGGTGAATTTTGCGTAGCGGGTCTCCATGCCGCCCAGTCCCCGTGCCTTGGCTTGAGGCAGGAACAGAAGCAGCTCCTCCAAGGATAAGCTAAGGAAGGGATGGGCCAGCACAGGCAATGCCTTTACGGACAGCAGGAAGTCGATGACCTCCAGACTGTCCAGTCGCTTTGCAGGCACAAAGAGCCCGTGCTTCTCCTGCAGATAGTTGGAGAAGGCTTCGGGCACGGAGGACACATACCCTGCCTCGGCCATGGCTTTTGCAAAGTGGACTCGGTTGATAAAGCCCTCCCCTGCCTGTGCCTTTATTTTTTCATAGTCAATAGGAAGCCCCGCTTTCTCCAGATTCTCCGCCAGAATGCGGTTGCTCTCCTCTTTAAAGACGGAGATTTGCTTTAGATACGTCTCCATCTCCCCAAGGCGGTTCTCCCGCACAAAAAGCCCCAGCATATGGACTTCCTTGCCCATAAATTCACAGGTGACCTCCACCCCGGGCACAAGAAGCAAATCCTTCCCCATGCCCGCCTTCATAAAGGGGGATAGTCCCTTCACGGTGTTGTGATCGCACAAAGCAAGCGCCGAAAGCCCCATTTCTTCCCCCATGGCCGCCAGCTCCTCAGGGGTGTTCTCTCCGTCCGAATACAAGGAGTGCACATGCAAATCACAGAACCTTCTCTCCCCCATCTTTTCCTCTCGGCTTATTCTCTCTTCAAAACAGACTCCATCGCCCGCCATTTTTAAACTTCCTCCTCCAATAATACTGTTTCTATTGTAGCATACCCCCCTTCCATTGAAAAGACGGAGCGAATTTTATATAAACTCGGCACAGACCTGCCCACATAAAAACGGGCACCCCCTTGATGCCCATTGTATCAAAAGCGGTGTCCGTCAATGAAAGTCAGTAAGT
>CAZPCH010000147.1:0-4484 GCA_964585055.1 uncultured Christensenella sp.
AGGGAAGTGGTAGCCAGAGCACCCGTGGCCCAGCCGAAGTGGAGGCAGTCCTCTGCCTTCCAGCCCTTGAGCACGCCGTACAGCATGCCGCCTACAAAGCCGTCGCCGCCGCCGATGCGGTCCAACACCTGAATCTCACGGGGCTCAGCCACATGGAACTCGCCGCCCTCATAGAGGATGGCGCCCCAAAGATGCTCGTTGGCGTTCTTCACCTCACGCAGGGTGGTGGCAAAGAGCTTGGCCTGGGGGTACTCTTCCTTGACCCGCAGAATCATGCCCTTGAAGCCCTCAATCTTGGAGGAAAGACCCTTGCCGCCGGCTTCGGGCCCCTGAATGCCCAGAGAAAGCTGGAAGTCCTCTTCGTTGCCGATGAGGATGTCTGCCAAGCCTGCAATCTCCTTGAAGATGGCGGAGAGCTCTTCCTCCCGACCCTTCCAGAAGGAGGCACGGTAGTTCAAGTCGAAGCTGATGCGGGTGCCGTACTTCTTGGCGGCACGGGCCAGCTCCACGCAGAAGACGCCGGTGTCGTGGGACAGGGCGGCGATGAGGCCGGAGAGATGGAGGATTTCCACGCCCTCTTCCCCAAAGATGCGCTCCAGATCAAAGTCCTTTACGTTGAGGGTGCGGCCCACTTCCCCTGCCCGGTCGTTGTGAACCCGGGGCCCGCGGAGGCCGTAGCCGGAATCGGCGATGTTGAACTGATGGCGGTAGCCCCAGGGATCTCCCTGCGGAACTTCCTTGCCCTCGTAGTCCATGCCCCGGCTGCGCAGGTCATTCTTGATGAACTGGGCGATGGGGGAGCCTTCCACGAAGGTGGTCAGCACCAGAGAGGGCAGACCCAAAGCGGCGGGAATGCTGGCCACGTTGGTCTCGGCGCTGGTGGCCTGCAGATAGTACTCATGGCTCAGATGCACGGGCTGGCGGTTGACGGGGGTGATGCGCACGCCCATGCTGGTGGGCACTGCGATGGCATAACGTTTCATTGGGAACTCCTTATATTCTAATATTTTTTTCGAAAGGCCGAAGCCGGATGGAATGCTCAGTCGATAAAGCGGTCGAAGCGGAAGTAGCGGCGGGCGTTCTCGTAGCTGATGTTGCGCACCATTTCCCCAAGATACTTTTCATCCCAGGGATACTCCCCGTTCTCCACCAGATTTCCCAGCACGTTGCACAAAATGCGGCGGAAATACTCGTGGCGGGTGTAGCTCAAAAAGCTGCGGCTGTCCGTAAGCATGCCCACAAAGCCGCCGATGTACCCCAGATTCATCAGATCCCGAAGCTGCAGCTCCATGCCGGTCTTATGATCGTTGAACCACCATGCACTGCCCAGCTGGATGCGGCCGGGGATGTCGCTGTTTGTCTGGAATGCGCCCATGACGGTGCCGATGACCCCGTTGTCTGCCGGGTTCAAGGAGTAGAGTATGGTGCGGGGCAGAGCGTCCTGCTTTTCCAGCAGATCCAGGAAGGCCGCCAGTCCCTTGGCCGTAAAGCCGTCGTTCATGGCGTCATAGCCCGTGTCGGCGCCCAAGAGGCTGTACATGCGGGAGGAATTGTCCCGAATGCAGCCGAAGTGAAGCTGCATGACCCAGTTCTTTTTCTTGTATGCCTTGGCGCAGGTGAGAAGCAGATCCGTGTGGAAGGCCTGATATTCCTTTTCGGAAATGTGCAGACCCTGCTTGCCCTTCTGGAGGATGATGTCCAGCTCGTCTTCGGAGGCATGGACGCAGAAGAGGCTGTCCAAAGCGTGGTCGCTGACGTTGCAGCCACGGGCTTCGAAATAATCGATGCGGGAGAGGAGCGCCTGACGGAGCTCGTCCATGGTCTCGATGGGATATCCCACCACTTCCTCCAAAGTTTTAATGTAGGGAGCAAAGGTGGGCTTGTCCACCCGCATGGCCTTGTCGGGACGGAAGGCGGGAAGTACGGTGACCTCACAGCTCTTGTCGGCGGCAATCTTTTCGTGGGCATGCAGATCGTCCACGGGATCGTCGGTGGTGCAGATGAGCTTCACGTTGCTTTTCTTAATGATGCCCCGCACGGACATGTCCCCCTGGCTCAATCTTTCGTTGCAGGCACGGTACACGGCGGAGGCGTTCTCCTTGGTCAAAGGCTCCGTAATGCCGAAGTACCGCTGCAGCTCCAGGTGGGTCCAGTGATACAGGGGGTTGCCTACGGCGCCCCGCAGAGCCCCTGCCCAAGCGGCAAACTTTTCTTCCGGGTCTGCATCGCCGGTGATGTACTTCTCCGGCACCCCGGCAGAGCGCATAAGGCGCCACTTGTAGTGATCCCCAAAGTAGCCGCCGGCAGGAGTGCGTCCGCCCAGCCACAGCTCGGTAATGTTGGCGGTGTGGGTGTCGTCGGCAATCTGGTTGGGATCGATATGACAATGGTAATCGATGATGGGGGTCTTTTCGGCGTAGTCATGGAAGAGCTTCTTGGCTGCGCCGGTCTCCAAGAGAAAATCTTGGTCCATAAAGGGCTTCATAGAGGGATCTCCTTTCCTGGGTCTACTGTCAGTATAGCACTGGTATATCAGAAAAGCAACAACCAGTCGAAAAAAATAATAAAAATCCCGTCTCTATCGGAAAAAATCTTAAGATTGGTGATATATTTGTTTGACAAATCCGCAGAGAATGGTATACTGGTACTTATAAAAGCTCCGGAAAGGAAGGCACTTGAGTACCGCTATGGAACTGAACGCTTTTTTGAACCAACTCAAAGCAGATTCTACTTTGTATGTTTACCCCCGCTCCGTCAGTGAGGCAGAGGGCACCTGCTGCGCCATCGTAAAGACGGTGGACGAAAACGAAAAACTTCTGGCTGCGGCCGGAGACAAGGCTTCCGCCTTTGCAGGAGAAGAGGTTGACGGCATCCGCCTTTGCGGCCTGACCAACGAAAATGCCAAGGTTCTCATGACCCTGTTCCCCTATACCCGCCCCGTGAGCCACAAGGATCACCCCCTGACCATGGGTCTTGGAGACCGTCTGGGTCTGGCCACCCCCGGCCATGTGCGCACCATGGAAGCTTATGCCGCCTGCGGCGTGTTCCCCGTGCTGGCACAGCAGAGCATTCGGGAGCTGACCTTGACCAACCGCACCTTTGAAGACGTCATCGCCGCCGCGGCCTTCGGCGTGTTCCAGGAGGGGTACAAGGGGGGCTACGGTGCCGACGGCGACCATCTGAAGACCAAGGAAGAGATTAAGTACGCTCTGGAAAGCGGCTGCACCATGATTACGCTGGACTGCTCCGAGCATATCGACATTCACGCCGCCGCCCTGTCCGACGAGGAGGTCAAGGCCGCTTACGACGCTCTCCCCCAGGATGTCCGTTCCTATTATGAGAACGCCTATCTGGGCAAAGAGCTTCCCATCATCGGCACGCTGGAAGCCGCCGAGCTCCGCCGCATCGTGCTGGTGTTCTACAAGGCCGTCCGCCATGCCGAGGAGTGCTACAACTACATCGAGAGCATCAAGGCCTACGCTGTGGACTTTGAGCTGTCCATCGACGAAACCCGCACCATCACCACCCCCGCCGAGCATTTTGTGGTATGCGACACCCTGTACAAGGCCGGCGTGCGTCCCGTCAGCGTAGCGCCCCATTTCTCCGGTGAGTTTGAAAAGGGCATTGAGTACGCCGGCGTTCTCCGTGACTTTGCACGTGACTTCGACATCCACCAGAAGATTGCCGACCACTTCGGCTACAAGCTCTCCGTCCACTCCGGTTCCGATAAGTTCTCCGTGTTCTCCACTGTAGGCCGGGTCACCAAGGGACACGTGCATGTAAAGACTGCGGGCACCAACTGGCTGGTAGCCATGGAGGTGCTGGCAGAGCACGATCCCGCCCTGTACCGCAAAGCCCATGCCTTCGCCATCGAAAAGCGCAGCGAAGCGGAGAAGTATTACCATGTTTCCACCAAGGTGGAGGAGATTCCCCCCATCGAGCTGGAAAGCGATGCCTACCTGCCCGAGTATTTGCACCTGCCCGCCTCCCGCCAGACCATCCACATTGCCTACGGTCTGCTTCTGCAGGAGGACTGGTTCCATGAGGCCTTCTATGACTTCATGGCCGCCCACGAGGAGGAGTATTATCAGGCGCTGGTCAGCCACATCGGACGGCATCTAAAGTACATCACTGCTGAAATGTAAGCAAAAGGGGCGTATCTGCGCCCTTTTTTCAAAATCTCACAAAAAAGAAAGGAGAGTCCCATGGAGCATGCCCTCATCCCCCCAAAGGAAGCAGGGGAAAACGCCCGCCAGTATGCCTATCGGGTGCTGTATCAAAATATCATGGGGCTCCGTTTCCCCCCGGGCATGGTGCTGGTGGACGGAGAGCTCAGCGAGGCTTTGTCGGTCAGCCGCACCCCCATTCGGGAGGCCATTGTGTCTTTGGTGGAGTGCAAGCTGGTGGAGGTGTATCCCCAGCGCTCCAGTTGTGTCAGCCGCATCGACTTGGACGCCGTGGAGGAGGGGGTGTTCCTCCGCTTT
>CAZPCH010000148.1:0-4475 GCA_964585055.1 uncultured Christensenella sp.
CCAAATCCAACCCCACGCCGTTCCTCGGCGCGGCTTTTTTCTTTTGCGGGACAGGGGGCGGCGGGTTCGCTAAAGCGAACCCTTTGGTGCAGGGGGAGCAAAACGCTCCCCCTGCACCAAAGAGAAGGGCTCCGCCCTTCCGACGCCCTCCCCATGGCCTCAAAGGAGTTTCTTAGAACCTGTAGGTCTCCGAAGGGGCGGCAAAGGAGCTGAAGGTGACCTCTGCGTCCTTCAAATACAGCACCTGGGTGTTGCCGTCATTTTCGTCATACATGTTTCGAAGATTGGGATAGGCATCCAGCATGGACTTTTTGGCCTCCACCCGGTCGTCTTCCACCAGCTCCGCCGCAATGCGCACCCAGCGGCCGTCCTTAAAAGCGCAGATCTCGCACTTGGGGTTGGCGGCAATCTGGCGGGATACGGCCTTGACCTTCCCGGTTTGAATGTACAGCTTGCCTTCGAAAATGTGAGCGGTGCCGAAGGGGCGCACCCGGGGCTGATCGCCCTCGGCGGTGGCCAGGTAGTAGATGCCGGCAGACTTGAGAAATTCGCATGCTCTTTCCATAGAATAAAACCTCCGTTTTTTAAAAATTGGGACGCTGCAGCCCTCTTATTTACAGCATATCCGAAAAAATCTTTCCTGTAAAGGAAAACAAAAGCAAAAAGGCGGAAGCTGCATTTCCTTTGCAATCTTTCCAAGGGGTTTTCAACGCAGGTCTTGTCAAACGGAGGGAATTGCTGTATACTTATATTTCGTAAATTCAATTTGTGAGGTGGTTTTTTCGTGGACGCAGGTCCAAGTACAGGTTCAGGCAGTCCTTGGGGGCTGATTTTCTTTTTTATTTGTTTGGTTATAGGCGGCGCCTACTTTGCAGGGAGCGAGACCTCTCTGTCCACGGTGAACCGTATCCGCATGATGAGCTATGCGGACGACGGCGACCGACGTGCCAAACGGGTTCTGTACATCCTCGATCACTTTGACGAGGCTTTGGCCACCATTCTCATCGGCAACAACATCATGCATATAGGCAGTGCATCTCTGGCTACCCTCATGGCTACCCGCCTGTGGGGCGAGGGCGCTGTCAGCGCAACCTCTTTGGCGGCTACGCTGATTGTGTTCTTTGCGGCGGAGATGATTCCCAAAGCCTGCGCCCAGGCCTGCTCCGAAAAGCTGGCTCTCTTTGTGGCGCCCTCCCTGATGTTCTTCATGAAGATCACCAAGCCCTTGGTGAAGGTGCCCATTGTCAGCGAGGATGAGCTCCACGCCATCATCGAGAACATCGGCGAAGAAAACGGGGTGGACGAGGATACGGCGGAGCTGGTGCAGTCGGCGCTGGAGTTTACGGACACCAACGTAGGCGAGGTGTTTACCCCTTGGGACAAGGTAGAGACCTTGCAAAAGGGCATGACCCCCGCTCAAATAGTGGAGAAGCTGGAGCACACCACCCACTCCCGTCTGCCCGTGGTGGACGAGAACGGCGCCCTCATCGGTATGCTCCAGATTCGAAAATATCTAAAGGAATACATCCTCAGGCAGGGAAAGGTGTCCCTGCTGAAGGTTATGGATAAGCCCGTCTTCGTTCGAACGGGAAAGCCCATTGACGAGCAGCTGGAGATTATGAGCGCCAGTCGCACCCACGCCGCCGCCGTTCAGGACGAATACGGCCGAGTGGTGGGACTGCTCACCGTAGATGACATTTTGGAAGAGATGGTGGGCGAAATCTATGACGAGGAAGACAAGGGGGAGGCAGCGGTATGATCGGTCGGTTTATTGCCATAGTCTGCTGCATCATTTTCTCCGCCTTCTTTTCCGGCTCGGAGATTGCCTACAACACCCTGAACGAAAGCCGCCTGAAACAGCACAGCCGGGACAAGGACGGAAAGCTGTCCCCCATGGCCGCATTGGCCTGCTCCATTAAGGAGAATTTCGAAAAGGTGCTCATTGCCATTCTGGTGGGGAACAATTTGGTGAACATGGGCTCCTCCTCTCTGGCCACGGTCATCGCCGTAGGCCTTATGGGAGACAGCGGCGCCTGGGTGGCTACGGCCATTATGACGGTGCTCATCATCACCTTCGGGGAAATCTCCCCCAAGATTCTGGCCAGCGAAAAGCCCGAGGCCTTTGCCAAGCTGGCGGCCTACCCTCTGAAGATTTGGTCCACCCTGCTGACCCCCTTCGTGTGGCTGATGCAGAAGCTCATGCACGCCGTCTCCCGCCTGTGGAAGCGGGGAGAGGACAACGGCCCTGCGGTGACGGAGGACGATTTGGAGACCATCATCGAAACCGTAGAGGACGAGGGCGTGGTGGACGAGGACACGGCCGACTTGCTCCAGTCCGCTTTGGACTTTGGGGATACCTTGGCCTATGAAATCATTACCCCTCGGGTGGACATGGTGGCCATCGATTTGGAGGACAGCCGGGAGCAGATGCTCAAGGCCGCCTTCGATTCCCCCTACACCCGCATCCCCGTGTATCAGGAGACCACGGACAACATCGTGGGTATTCTCCATCTGAATCGGCTGTATAAGGCCCTGGTGCAGGATCCTCAGGCGGAGGTAGAGTCCCTGCTCATGCCCCCCGTCTTTGTCCATAAGACCATGCCGCTGGACGATGTGTTCAACATCATGCGCAAGCAGAAGAGCCACATGGTGGTGGTTACCGACGAGTACGGCGGCACCATGGGCATTCTCACCATGGAGGATGTGCTGGAGCAGTTGGTGGGAGATATCTGGGACGAAAGCGACGAGATTGAGGAGGAGTTTAAGGAAGTTTCCGACCATGTATACGAGGTGGACGGGGACATGCGTCTGGGGGACTTTTTGGACGAGTTCGAAAAGGACGAGGAGGACATGGACGACGACAACGCCACCGTAGGCGGCTGGGCCGTGGAAATGCTGGGAGGCTATCCCAAGCTCATGGAGAGCTTCGTCTTCGAGGACTTGAAGGTGACCATCCTCAAGCGGCAAAACCTGCGGGTGCTGAAGCTGCAGGTGGAGCAGGACCCCAACTGGGTGGACGAGGAGGAGGAAGAGGAGGACTTCTAACTTCTTCCCCATAAAAGCGAATACAAAAACACCCCTGCGGGCACGGTCTGCGGGGGTGTTTCTTTATTCCTCTTCCATAAACAGAACCAGAGCGGTGTTGAGCATGTCCAGTCCCCGAGTGTTTAAGGCGGCAAAGCCCGGGGTGTCCGCCCACCAGCCTCTTTGGGCAATCTCCTTTACGGCCTTGGGGAAAAATTCCTCCAAGGGCTTCCCAAAGCGGGCGGAAAAGGCGGTGCGGGAGAGCCCCTCCACCTTCCTGAGCCCCAGCATGACGGTTTCAAAGGCCTCCTCCTTTTTGCTGAGAGGGGGTGCCTCCCTGCGGGGCAGGCGGTTCTCCTGCAGGGCTTGGATATATCCCTGTATGTCTGCGGGATTTTCCCAGCGTCGCCAGCCGGTTTCCCCGGGACAGGAGCTGTGGGCGCCTGCGCCCAAGCCTACATAGGGCTGATTGTTCCAGTAAATCAGGTTGTGGCGGCACTGCTTGCCCCTTTGGGCAAAGTTGGAAATCTCATAGCGGCCGTAGCCATGGGCATTTAAATAGGCCATGCCGGCATCTTCCATGTCCGCCACCATGTCCTCCTCGGGAAGACGCACCCGCCCCTCCTGCACATCCGAATATAAGGGGGTGCCCTCCTCCAAAATCAGACAGTAGGCGGAGATGTGCTCAGGCTTCAGGGCGCAGACCTTTTGCAAGCTCTCCAGATACCCCTGAGGGCTTTGGCTGGGGAGCCCGTGCATTAAGTCCACGTTGATATTGTCAAAGCCCACTTCCCGTGCCTTTGAAAAGGCGGAGAGAAAGTCCTCATAGCTGTGGATGCGGCCTATGGCCTTGAGAAGCCGGTTCTCTGCAGACTGAAGCCCCAGAGACAGGCGGTTGAACCCGGCCGCCTTCAGTAAAGAAAAGTCCTGCGCTGTGGCGGTGCCGGGGTTGCACTCCAGAGAAATCTCCGCTCCCGCCTGCAGGGAGAAGTGCTTTTCAATCCCCTCCAGCAGAGCGCACAGGGTTTTTACGGGCAGGGCGGTGGGGGTGCCCCCGCCGAAAAAAACAGAGGGGACGGACAGGGGTTCCCCCATCCGCTCCCTCGTAAGCTCCATTTCCTTCAGGAGCGCCTGGGCGTAGGCAGGGGCGCTCTCCCTGTTGGGCACGGAGAAAAAGTCGCAGTAGCGGCACTTCTGCAGGCAGTAGGGAATGTGAATATACAGCCCGGCTTCCATGACCTTACCCGTTGATGCGCAGTACGCTCATAAAGGCATCGCTGGGAACGGCTACGCTGCCCACCTGACGCATGCGCTTCTTGCCTTCCTTCTGCTTCTCCAACAGCTTCTTCTTACGGGTGATGTCGCCGCCGTAGCACTTGGCCAGCACGTCCTTGCGCACGGCCTTCACCGTCTCACGGGCGATGATCTTGCCGCCGATGGCCGCCTGCACG
>CAZPCH010000149.1:0-4459 GCA_964585055.1 uncultured Christensenella sp.
CGGCGCAGTCCTCCTCCTCGGCCTGTAAAGCGGCCTTCAGCCCCATTTCCGCCTGCGCCACGGCGGGGAGGTGCCGCTCGGTGGTGATGCACCCCTGCCCGTCCCCGGGCCCTGCCAAAGCGAGAATGCAGGCTTTCAGCGCTTCCAGTCCCATGCCCTTTTGGGCGCTGACGGTCAATTCCCCGAAGGCTTCCTCCCACTGGGGCAAATCTCCCTTACTGCGCACCAGAATGCGCTTGTGCCCTGCGGTGAGGGCAAGGAGGCTTTCGTCCTCTTGGGTCAGAGGGCGGGTGCCGTCCAACAGCAGAAGAATCAAGTCTGCCGACTCCATGGCCTCTCTGGCTCTGTTTACCCCAATGCGCTCTGCTTCGTCGGCGGCCGTGCGGATGCCCGCCGTGTCCACAAGGCGCACGGGCACGCCGCCCAGCACGGTCTCCTCGTCCAAAATGTCCCTAGTGGTGCCGGGGATGGCGGTGTCGATGGCCCGCTCCTGCCCCAAAAGGGCGTTGAGCAGTGAGCTTTTGCCCACGTTGGGCCGTCCCGCCAAGGCGATGCGGATGCCCTCCCGCAGTACCCGCCCCCTGCGTCCCTCGTCAATAAGGGTGCGCACCTGCTCCAGTGCCTTCTTAACAAGGGCGGGGACGGTTTGGGCGGCTTCCGCCTCCAGTTCCTCGGGGTAGTCCATGGCCGCATCCAAGGTGCTCAAGGCCTCCACCAGCAAGCCCTGCACCCCTTCCATGCGTTTGCGCAAGGCTCCATGAAGCTGGGACAGGGCGGCCTTGCGGCTTCCCTCCGCCCGAGCCTGAATGAGATCCATGACGGCCTCGGCGGCGGAGAGATCCATTTTCCCGTTTAAAAAGGCTCTTCGGGTAAACTCTCCCCCTTCCGCAGGGCGGGCTCCCGTGCGGCTCAGGCGGCTGAGGACGGCCTGCACGATGCCGTAGCCTCCGTGGCAGTTGATTTCCAGCATATCCTCCCCCGTATAGGTTTTGGGGGCAGGGAGAAAGACGGCCATGACATCGTCCACCGTCCCTCCCTGCTCCTCCAGCAAGCGGGCATAGGAAAGCTGACGGGGGGCAAGGGTGATGTCCCGGCTGAACAGGGTTTGAGAGAGCTTTCGGCACAGGGGGCCGGAAAGGCGAATGACGGCCACGGCGCCTCCGATGGCGGAGGAGGGGGCATAGATGGTATCCTGCATGGCAAATTCAATAACAAAAAAGGGGCTTTTCAGCCCCATAGGTTCTTAGTCGTCGGAAGGCTCGATGACCACACGGCGGTTGGGCTCTTCCCCTTCGGAATGGGTGGTGACCCCGCGGAAGCTCTGGAGGGCGCCGTGGATGATGCGCCGCTCATAGGGGTTCATGGGCTCCATGGCCATGGGGCGTCCGGTCTTGTAGACCTTCAAAGCGTTGCGGCGAGCCAGCTTGCGCAAAGTATCCTCACGGCGGGCCCGATACCCTTCTGTATCCACGCTGACCCGGCGGTAATCTTCCTGCCGGTTCCGATTCTCATAAAGGGAGACGATGTACTGAATGGCGTCCAAGGTCTCGCCCCGGCGGCCGATGAGCAGTCCGTCGGTGTCGCTGTCGATGGTCAGGCGGATGCCTTCCTCATTTTCAAAGGCCTTGACGGTGCCGTTGACCTGCATCTTCTCCAGCAGTTCCTGCAAAAAGCGGGCAGACTCCAGCTCCTGAGCCTTCTCCAGCGTGTAGGGGGTTTCGTCCTTGGCGGGCTTTTCCTGACGGTTCTCCCGGGGCTTTCTGTCCCGACGATCCTCACGGCGGTCGGAGCGCTCCTCACGGGGTCTTCTGTCACGGCGCTCTTCACGGCGGTCGGAACGGCCTTCCTCACGGTTCTTGCGGGCGGCCTGCTTCTGCTCCCGACGCTCCTCGTTGACGGCGTCGAAATCGGGGACAACGGGGATTTCCCGCTCGGTCAAGCGCACCACGGCCTGTCTTGCACCGATGCCGAAGATGCCCTTGCTCTCATTCTGGACGGTGACGATGTCCACCTGATCGATGGTCACACCCATCTCCTGAAGGCCGTGGAAGATGGCTTCATCCACCGTACGGCCGGAAAATTCCATAGTTCTCATTTTCTCTGCTCCTTCATGCGGGCCAGCTTCTGGGCCTGCTTTTCTTCACTTTTTGCCAGAATCTCCGGCATTTTCTTGTTGATAATCATGCTGCTGGCGGTGGCAAAGATGTTGCTGAACACCCAGTAGAGGCCGAAGGTGGCGTCATACTGCCAGCAGAAGAAGACGGACATAATGGGCATGATGTACATCATGGACTTGCCCGTGTTGGCGTTGGGATTGCTTTCGTCGGCCTTGGGCTGATTGCGCATCATAAGCCAGCTGGAGAGGAAGGAGGTGACGCCGGCCAGAATGGGCAGGATGCCGATGCCGTTGACGTAGCCCGCATACTGATCGATGCAGGGCCCCATAATCTCCTCATAGGCGGCTAAGAAAGCGGTTTTGTCGGCGGCAATGGTAAGAGCCCCGGCGGCGTCCTTTACATAGAAGCCCATCTTCAGCAGCAGCTCCTCAAAGACAGCCTGATTCTCCGTATAGAATACGAACTCGTGGATATAGGAGCCCTTGGTCTGGGCAAAGGTGGTCCAGAACTGCTCGCCCGTAAGCACGGCGGTGCTGGTCAGATTGTCGGGACGCCAGATGTTGAGAATCCAGCCGAACTTATAGGAATTGAACAGCTCGATGCCCGCCTGCTGGTTGTCGCTCATGATCAAGAGGAGCTTGAGCATCTGCTCGTTGGACCAGGCACGGAAGGCGGAGATGAAGATGAAGAACAGGGGCATGGTGATTAAAAGCGGCAGACAGCCGCCGAAAGCGGACACGCCCTTCTCCTTCATGAGCTTCTGCTGCTCCAAATTCAGCTTCTGGGGATCATTGCCGTACTTCTTCTGCAGACGCTGCAAATCCGGCTGAATGGCCGTCATTTTGGCCGTGGATTTGCGGGAGGAGATGTCGGAAAAGACCGTCAGAAGACGGATCAGCAGGGTGAAGATGGCTATGGTCAAGACAATTACGAAGGAGGCCTGCCAGCCGGTGAGGCTCAGCAGGTTTTCGTAGATCCAGCGCATGGCCAGATAGAACCACTTGGTCAGGAAAAATGCGTTGTTCAATGGGATCTCCTTTTGTTAAAGGCGTCTTCTTCAGGGCACCGGGTCATAGCCTCCCCGGCAGAGAGGGTGGCAGCGCAGAATGCGCTTTACAGCTAAGAACATTCCCTTTAAAGCGCCGTATTTGGCGATGGCTTCCAGAGCATACTGGGAGCAGGTAGGGGTAAAGCGGCAGCAGGGGCCGTGGTAGGGGGAAATCTCCCGCTGGTAGAAACGGATGCACCAGAGAAACACCTTTTTCACTGCTGCGCCCCCTCCTCCTTGAGAAGATTGGCCTTTTTCAGCGCCCGCTCCATGTCCTGCTCAAGCTGACCGAAGGGGGCAAAGATTGCCTCCCTGCGGCCGATGAAAATCAGGTTCTGCCCGGGTTTCACCCGGGACAGCCATGGGTCAAAAGCGGCCTTGAGCCGCCGTTTGCAGCGGTTGCGCTCCACGCTGTTGCCCACTTTTTTGGATACGGAAAAGCCGACCTGAAGCCGGTTCACCCGGTTTCGGGCCCACACAAGGGAGAAGTTTTTGCCCCCTACCCGGCGGCCTGCCCGATAGGTATAGCGAAACTCCTTATGCCGTTTTAGGGAGTAGGTTCGGTTCAAAGCTACCATCCCCTTTAGGCGCACCGAATCAAAAAAAGTCTGTAAATAGAAACGCACGGCAAGCTCTTTATGCAAAAGCCTGCCGCAGCGCTGCGGTTATTGGGCAGATGCTCTGCCCCGGGGACTTCCCCTTCGTGGTCCTGCGCTGCCTTATGCGCTGAGCTTTTTACGGCCCTTGGCACGGCGGCGGCGGAGAACGTTGCGGCCATCAGCGGTGGCCATGCGGGCACGGAAGCCGTGCACCTTGCTGCGCTGCCTCTTCTTGGGCTGGAAAGTACGTACCATGATAACACCTCACTTAGTTTTTATGAAAGACCGGCAGGACGCTTATGCGTGCTGCTCCAAAATAAACCTGTTCTATTATACGGGAGCTTTCGGATTATGTCAAGATTTTTTGTGAATAATTTGGCGCAGGGAGAAATGTGCGCCCGGAGGCAAATGAAATCCTCATTCCATGAGGGTGAAATCGCCCTGCGGGCGATGAAATCCGACTTTGTCGGATGAAATCTGCCTTTCAGGCAGGTTAAGGAGGGGACGGCTTGCCGTCCCCATTATTTGCTTATCCCCTCAGTCACCTTCGGTGACAGCTCCCCTTAAACATTAAGGGGAGCCATGCGGTAGCAAGTTGCTTATGCGGTTAAAAGCTAAAGTGAGCTGAAAACTTGATAAGTCTCTTTTCAAGCATTTCGCTTCAAACCCGGAAAAAGACTGTCTGCTCCCTTGGC
>CAZPCH010000150.1:0-4432 GCA_964585055.1 uncultured Christensenella sp.
GGGAGCTGGATTGTGACTGGAGCGAAAGCGAAAGGAACAAGACTGAGGGGATGAGAGGGGAAGCAGGTTTCTACATATCCCCTCAGAGCGGTTCACCGCTTTCGCAGCTTAGCCCCTCACGCCCCTTCGCTGTCAGTCAAAAAGCTTTGCAATCTTTTTTAAGGCGTATACAGGCTGTAGGCGCTGTAGGTTGTTTGCAAATAGTCTTGCCACTCCTGCACCAGCGCCTCCATAGGGCGGGGCAGCGGGGTGCCTGTGCCGTAGATTGCGTCGATGACGGCGGCGTCCCCAAACTCTCTGACCAGATATCCCACAAAGGAGGAACCGGCGGCGTAGCTGTCGTTGGGGTCGGTGTACCCTCGGCTGTACACAGCTATGTCCTCCAGGGTCTCATGCTCTGCGGCCATGTCGATAGGACGGCCTACGGCCTCAAGGTACTCGTGCACGTAGCGGGTTTCGGGGGTGTCAGGGAGGCTGTTGTAGTCTGCGTTGAGAAAGGCCAGTCCATAGGCATCGTAGCGGCAGGAGTAAAAGCGGGCAAAGCCCTCCGTCTCCCACAGGGACATGGTCGGAGTGGGGCGGGTCAGGGCGTGGATATACTCGTGCATCAAAGAGTCCGTATTGTAAATATAGAGGCAGTGGGTACCGGCATTATAATAGGATAGAGGCGCCGTGGAGGTGCTTTTTGGGAAAAAGACCTGCACGCCCTCCTTATACTTCTCCAAGGCAAAGAGTTCCCTGTATTGCTCCATCTGCCTGCACACCGTAGCAAAAAAGGCTTGCAAATCCCCGTAATTTTTCAGCAGAAACCCGTCATACACCAGGGGATTCTTATCCCTATGAAGATCCTGCCAGCCCGCCTCCACATAAAAGGCGGCCTCCTCCCTCAAAAGCCCGTAGGCATAGCCCTCTCCTCCAAAGACAAAGGGCAGGACGGCGGGGGTATAGGCCGTGCCTAGGGAGGCATAATAGGCGGACAGCGCTTCGGATATCTCTTTTGCAGGGGCGGTAAAGCACAAGGCCTCCAAGGCCTGCTGCCCAAATCGGTCGGCATAAAAGCGGGCAAAGTCTATGGAAAGAGATTGAAGGGCGGCTATGTCCTCCTCGGCGGCAAAGGCCGAATCAAAGCACAGCAGGTTTAAATCCAGCAGAGCGGTCTCGGTGGGAAAGGCGGGAGAAGCCTCCGCCCCTTCCCCAAAAAGCAGGGCGGACAGCCCATAGGCCGTGCCGTAGTGCCCGGAGCCCTCGGTCAGGGTCAGCAGAATTTTGGCGGGGAAGTCCTCCGTCAGACAGGTGTATAGGGTATGCCCTGAAATATAGGTATGGGCATAGGTCTCGGGGGCGTAAAAACAGAGGGTCAGTCCCTGAAGGGGAGTGGTCAGGGCGGACAGCAGGGCTTCGCCTTTCAAAAGAACGTCCTGTTGCTGTTCTTCGGAAATCAGGGGATCAAAGCAGTACAGGGCATGGGCGGTCTCGGCCGTGTCCATGGCTTTGGACAGAAAAAAAGACCCCGGCTCCTCATAAAATTTCACCGTCTTGGTGCCGTATACAGGGGAGGGAGCCGTCTTCTGCGTTTTTTGGACGCAGCCTGACAGAACCGACAGGGCAAAAAGGCAGAGAAGAAGGGAGATGAGGCGCCTTTTCATATCTTACAGGCGGCGGGCGATTTCCAGCCCGATGTACAGCTTGTTCAAATCGTGGTTGGCGGCGTTTAGGCCTTCCGTGTCGTAGTGGTTCTCACCCAGCACGTCCCCCGCCTCCAGAAAGTTATAGAGGGAAAAACCGTTAAAATCGCACACGGCCTGCACCCCTGCCAGCTCCATCTCCACGGCGATACAGCCCTCTGCTTTCCGTTTGGCCACCAGCCCTCGGGTTTCCCGGCCCATACAGTCCGTGGTCCACACCCGCCCTTGGACAAAGGGAATCTGCAGTTCGGTAAAGAATTCCGCCATTTTATTGCTGTTGGAAATCTCGATGTAGTCTGCAGGAGGCGCATAATAATAGGAACAGCCCTCTCCCCGATAGCTGTGGGTGGGGAGGATGAAGCGGCCGTCGGTCTGCTCTTTATTCAGGCTTCCGCAGGAGCCGAACATGATGTACTTTGTCGCTCCGGTGATCCATGCGGCTTCCTCCACGTTGCTGGAGGCGCAGGCGGAGCCCACCATGGACAGGTAGAAGCCCACTTCCGTATCTTTGTAGGTGAATTTGTAAATGGGACGGCTGCCGTTGCAGGAGCCGATTTCCCCGATTTTTTCGCAGGGGAATGCGGCAAGCAGATGCTCGTAAATCTGCAGGGAGAAGAGAATGAGACAGCGGTCGATGAGATGGCCGGGCTCTCCGTAAAAGTCCCGCAGACTGACAACGGGCCGGGTTTCAACATCGTAGCAATCGGTAATCATAGAAGACGCTCCTCCCAAAAATATAAACCAGTATACACGATTTTTTTCTGGTTGGAAAGGAGAAATTTGTCCGAAAAGCAAAAGGCTACCGAGGTTCCTGACGGCGGCGCAAATGGTCTATGAGGGTATGCACCAAGCGGATATCCTCCTCGCTGAGACCGGCCACGCTGACCGTTGCCGTCCCCGAGCGTCCCAGCAGATAGTCCGTGGAAACCTGAAAAATCTCCGCCAGACGAATGAGGTACTGGGTGGAGGGAGCGGAAATGCCCATTTCCCAAGCGTTGACGCTGGAGCGGGTGATGCTAAGCCTCCGAGCCAAGTCTGACTGGGTCATGCCCGCTTGCTCCCGCAGGGCTCGTATCCGTTCTGCAATCATAGTGCCACCTCCTGATAGTATGTTACAAACATCAATTTGATATTGCATTATCATTTTGATGTTTATAATTGACAAATGCATTTTTTTGCCGTACAATTTTCTCAGAGACAGCCGAAAAAGGCAGAAGGAGGATGCAATATGGAGGAAAAAAGCAATGTGCGCGCCCACTGCGGTGCGGCGCTGGAGGAAGGGGCGGACAAGTGCCCTCGGTGCAGCTATTGACGTAAGAATGCTATATGATTGCGGAGGAAAACATGAAAAAAATTGCTTGGATACTTTGTTTACTGTTGTTGGTTGCCGCCTTTACAGGCTGTGATGCCACGGAATACAAGAAAGCTGTAGAGCTGTATGAAAGCGGACAATATGCGCAGGCACAGACTATTTTTGAAGAACTGGGCGAGTATGAGGACAGCCAAGCCTATGCGCAGGATTGCCGCTACATGCAGGGACAGGCGTTGCTGGAAAGCGGGAAGTATGAGGAAGCAGAAGAAATCTTTCGGAAGCTGGGAGACTACAAGGACAGCAAAACCTATGCGCAGGATTGCAAGTGGTATCTGTTTGCTGAGTACGTGGAAAACAACGATGTGAGTGAAAAGAGAAACAATGCCTCCGGGACTCCTTATAGTTTTTCCATTGAACGGACATCCAAAAACAGCTTTGTGGTAAAGTATACCATGAATCAGTCCATGGGATTTATGAGCGGGTTGCGGGACAGCAGTATGACAATTAAAAAGTCTTCTTCTTCCGCCGAGATTGTAAGTGACGGAAAAGTCAGCATGTTCGGACAAAACTATACGGTGCGGGGCATGCTGACTTTGGATATATCCAAATATAAGAAAACTTCCAAGCTGGAATGGGACACGGCGGAAAACGGAAAGCAACAGCAGAGCGGCGGAACGATGACCATCCAACCTCCGGTCGTTGAGGAAGAGGTGTTGGATTTGGTAAAATATCTGGAAGATGTAGTCAAGAACAGCGGACTGTCCGTCACCATGGCGGATTTGGGATTTGTATCCTATAAATAGCGACAAAGGAAATATGGACGGAAAGGGGAAGTGCGGGCTTTCTCTTTTCGTTTTCCCTTGGCAAGGCGGGCGGCGCAAATGGTCGATGAGGATGTAATAATTACTACTGTTTTAGTAGTATATTTTACATTATGTTTTCGCGAGTGTGTATTTATTTGACAAATAAAGATTTTTGTTGTACAATTTCATCAGAGACAGCCGAAAAAGGCAGAAGGAGGATGCAATATGGACGAAAAGAGCAATGTGTGCGCCTATTGCGGTGCAATGTTGGAGGAAGGGGCAGACAAGTGCCCTCAGTGCGGAACAATGGTGGATGAAAATCAACAAGCACCCGTGCCTGCGGAGGCCCCCGCTACCGTCAGCACATACAGACCGGAGACGTGGAAAAAGGTAGTCGGTTTCTGCGCCGGCACGCTGTTGATTATTGTGGGCTTTGTGATGATGTCCAAGGGGGAATCGGGGATTTCCCGCACCTCCTTCGGGGGAGACTTTTACACCTATGCCTATAGGGGCATTGTGGAGATTTCCCAGCAGTTGGAAGCCATTCAGGCTACTCTTAGCTGGCTTCTGGTAGCCATCGGGGCGGCCATTGACGTAAAAATGCTGCATGATTGAGATGAACAAATAGAGGC
>CAZPCH010000151.1:0-4420 GCA_964585055.1 uncultured Christensenella sp.
CCGTTGGTCTTTGGGGGCAAATGATTGTTCCCCAATATGACCAAGAGAAAGGCTCTGCCTTTCCGCCGCCCCCCTGCGCTCTTAAAGACTGTTTTCCTGCCTAACTTAGCGCTTATTCTTTGCAAGGCGGGGATAAAGAAGGCTTCCTACAGCCAGAAGCCCTCCCAACACCATAAGGATAATTGTCAAGGCAAAGACCGTGGGCATGGGTGCCACGGAAGCGTATTTCAGCGGGTCGCTGTAAAACCCTATGCCCGCCTCCGCTCCCAAACGGACGGAAGCATTGCGGATAAAGAATAGGGACAGGTATTCCAGCACCAGCAGTACCGCCCCCACAAGAGCGGTAATCCAGCCCAAAGTAAAGCATCTTCTTTGCATATTTCCTTTTATGCAGGCCTCTAATCCTGCACCGTTCAAAGGGGAAGGGGCTGGGGCGGCTACGCTTGCATCTTCCGCTTGGGTGTTCAGCCCCAGAAGGGCATCGGCGGATACTTGAAAGATGCGGCAAAGGTCAGCCAGCCTGTCTGCATCGGGGACGGACTGATCCGTTTCCCACTTGCTTACCGCCTGACGGGACATGTCCAGCAGTTCCGCCAACTGCTCCTGAGACAGCCCTGCGGCCTTGCGCATCTGCTGTAAATTGGTTCCCAGTGACATGGGACACCTCCTTTTGCTTTTGAATGCCTAAAGTATACAGGACATTGCCGTGTCCGTCCACCGTTTTTTCCTTCCAATCCCGCAACCCACAGTGGCAATGGCCGTTTTTGGGGATTTTTCCATAGAATCGCCCATAAGCCTGACATCCTTCATAAAACTCGGCGAGTCTCTTGCCGGATATTTTTTCAATGCTATACTGTGTAAAACGTTATGCCTCGCAGAGGGGAAGAAGAGGGAAACATGCTGAGATTTAAGAGGCTGGACAGCCAAGAAGGCATCCTTCGCTACGGGTATTATCCGGAAGGCGGGGAAAGCTTCGGCGTAATTGCCTTTGATATAAAGGAAGGTCAAGGCAAGATTGAAGCCTTGGAGAAGAAGGACGTCTGCAAAATCTATGCCTACAAGATGCTTGGACGGGTAAGGAACATGGCAGCGAGGGCATCGCAAAAATATAAATTGGACGATGAGGCAGAAGCAAGACACAGCCATACCGATATAAAAGAAGGGTATCCATATATACGGCAGACACAGCATGATAACTGCCCCGGCTATAAGCAATCCGTCCCGCAATTTCCTGGCTTTTTTAATGGGCATCCCATGGTCTCCTTGTCATATGTTTACCGCAGTTTACCATAATTTTCGTGTCCTGTCAAAACTCACAACTTTAAATTACAGCGTGGACTGGCGCTGAAGGATGTTGGAGGTGGTGACGTAGGTCTGCACCTGGGTGTTGGGGTGCTTGATGATGTCCAGCAGGAACTTGGCCGCCTGCCGCCCCATGTTTCTTACGTCAATATCCACCACCGTAAGCTGGGGCTCCGTAAAGCGGGAGAAGGGGTAATCGTCAAAGGCCATGACCCCCATGTCCCGAGGAATGATGAGCCCCCGCTCCTGAATGGCGGCTACACAGCCCATGGCGATGTAGTTGTTGGCGCAGAGAATGGCGTCGGGGAGGGTCTTTTCGTCCAGCAGTTTTCCCGTCATGCGGTAGCCGTCGGCACGGGTGGATTCCCCCAGCCACACAAACTGATCGTCCAGGGGATAGCCTCCTTCCGCCAGCCCCTGCTTTACTCCCTGCAGACGCAAGGTGGAGCCAAGGTCATAGTACTGCCCGCCGATAAAGGCAATCTTTCGGTACCCTCGAGAGAGGAGAAAGTCGGCGGCCATGGTGCCGGAGTAGACGTTGTTGTTGTCAATCCAGCAGACCTGACTTTCAAAGTTGGGCATGCCCAGCACCAAATGAGGGAAGCGCAGCTTGGTCAGCAGGGCGGACAGGGGATGGGACATGACGGAGATGTGAATGGCCAGAGCATCCACGCTTTTGCGGGCGATGAGCTCCTCGGCCACCTCGTAGGCGTTCTCCGCTTCCACCCCCCGCAAATACAGGCGGTAGCCCTTTTTGCACAGGGTCTCCTCCAGACCGGAGATGATTTCAAACATGTGGGGGTTGCCGAAGGCGGTGTTGGGGGACAGATCCGTCAGCACCGCCACGCACTTGGTGGTGCCCTTGGCAAAGTTTTGGGCGCTGGTGCTGGGGTAATAGTTCAGCTCCCGAATGATTGCATTGACTCGGTCGGCCGTGGCCTGAGAGATGCTGTAGTGGCCGTTGAGCACCTTGGAGACGGTGGAAACGGAGGTGCCGGCGGCCTTGGCCACCTCCTGAATGGTTACACCCATGAAACACCTCCTGATTTCTTCTTCGTTCAATATACGGCGGATTTTATTTTCCGTCAAGAGCGGATTCTTCTTGGACTTATTCCTCCTTCACCCACACCCCGAAGCCATGCTGAAGGACGTTTCCTTTCAGCCCCTGTGCCCAGAGCAAGCGCCCCTGTATATTTGGGGGCAGAATGCAGTCCTCACCCGGGTTTATGGCCACGGTGACGGTCTGTTTCTCATAGGTGCGGGAGAACAGGAGCAGGCGGCTGCCCTTTTCTGCCGAAAGCATCTTAAAGTCCCCTCGGCGGAGGGCAAGGTGCTCATGGCGCAGGGCAACGGCTTTTTTCACAAAGGCCAGCAGAGGCAAATCCCCCTGCCCCCAAGGCATGGGACGGCGGTACTCCTCTTCTTGAAAACCCTGCACCCCCAGCTCATCCCCGTAAAAGAGGGTGGGCATGCCGGGGAAGGCCATCATAAACAGCAGGGACAGCTTGTATTTTTCCGTGTCTCCTCCGCAAAGAGACAAAAAGCGGCTGACATCGTGACTGTCCAGCAAATTGAGCTGGGCGGGCACCGTCTGCACCCGATAGCGCATAAGCATGTGGGTAATGCGGCCGGAGAAGTCGGCGGCGTCTATGCTGCCGTCGGCAAAGAAAAGCTGGCAGTGCTTGCGGAAATCGTAGTTCATGGCGGAGTCGAACATGTCCCCGTTGAGCCAGTGGTTGGCGCTTTCCCACACCTCTCCAATGAGCAGGGCCTCCGGGTTCACGGCCTTTACGCTTTGACGGAAGGCACGCCAGAAGCCGTCGTCTACCTCGCTGGCCACATCCAGCCGCCAGCCGTCAATGCGGAACTTCTCCACCCAGTACCGTCCCACCTTGCAGAAGTATTCCCGCACCGCCGGGTTGGCCGTGTCCAGCTTGGGCATCATGCGCTCATAGGCAAAACAGGCGTAGTCGGGATAGGCTTCCGGATCCTCGGGACGCTTTACAGGGAACTGCAGACGGTAGAACCAACTGCAGTAGGGAGACTGCTCCTGCTTTTGCACCACGTCCTCAAAGGCGAAGAATCGCCAGCCGCAGTGGTTGAAGACCCCGTCGATAAGCACCCGAATGCCATGGGTGTGGAGGGTGTCCACCATATTGGCAAAGTCCTCCTCCGTGCCGAAGCAGGGATCTACATGGAAGTAGTCCAATAAATCGTACTTATGGTATTCTCCTGCGGCGAAGATGGGGTTCAGGTATACGCAGTTGACCCCCAGCTCCTTGAGATATCCCACATTGTCCGTGACCCCCCGCAGGGTGCCTCCCAGCTTCCCGTGCACCTTTTCCCCTCGGAAGTTCTTTTCCGTGGGCGCTTGGGAGATATATGCTTGGGAGGTGGCAAAGCTGTCGGGGAAGATGTTGTACACCACGGCATCCTGCACCCAATCGGGCACACGGACGATGTCCGCCCGATGGTTGAAGGGGAGCTTAAAGTATTGGGAGCGGTCGTCCACCAGACGGTCGGTGAACACGAAGCCGTAGTACAGCTTGGTCTCGTTCCCATCGTCCAAAGTAAAGTAATAGTACACCCGCTCATAGGGGCTGGGGACGATGACTTGCCAGTAGTCATGGAGCAGATCCGAGGCGGCAATCTCCATGTCAACGGCAGTAAAGACAATGGGGGTAACCCGGCAGGCGGTGTCCCCGTAGTGCAGGGTGACCCGCTTTAAATCCCCTCGGGCACAGCGCAGGCGGTATACAATATGGGTTTCGTCCAGCCCGTGGCAGTATTCGGACATGGGCTGGTGGAATACGGCATCCAGCTTCATCCCTTTACCCCTCCTGCGGTGAGACCGGAGGTCATGTACTTCTGACAAGCAAAGAAGATTAAAAGTACGGGCAGGGACACCGAAATGGCGGCGGCGGCAAAGACGGGCCAGGAGCCGGTCATCTCCGTGGCTTGGAGAGAGTTGAGGCCGGCGGCCAGGGTGTACTTGCTTTCTCCGGTCATAAAGGTGGTGGCATAGATATACTCGTTCCACACATAGATGAGCACCTGCAGGGCCGTGGTGATGATGCTGGGCTTTGCCAGCGGCATGACGATGCGGCAGACCACCTGC
>CAZPCH010000152.1:0-4402 GCA_964585055.1 uncultured Christensenella sp.
GCCATAAGATCCGGATGATCCATCATGGTGCTCAGTTTGTAGTCCAGCAGGTTGTTGTTCAAAGGACGCCCTGTCTTTTCATCATACAGAAGCTGTTCCCCCATGCCGTAACCAATACCCATACTCATGCCGCCATGCACCTGCGCCTCCGCCAGTGCGGGATTAATGAGATTGCCGCAGTCATGGACGTTGATAATATTCAGCAGCTTGCACTTGCAAAGAGGGATATCCACCTCCACCTCTGCCGCAGCTACGCCGAAGGAATAGGCATTGGTGCGTATGTTGTAGGTGGACTCACTGGTCAAATGCTCGCTCATCTGCATGGAGTACAGCACTTCCGTAGCAAGTTCGCCTAAAGTCATAAGCACCTGATGATCGGTGGTTCTAATAATATTTCCCTCGACGATATCTAAATTAAACACGGGCATGCGAGTCATAGTGCCGGCGTGCTCCAGAATCTTTTTCTTTAGCCCCAGAGCCGTCTGCTTGATGGAGAAGCCGCCCACATAGGTTTGCCGTGAAGCATAGGCACCCGTACCAAAGGGAGTAACATCCGTATCCTGATTGGAAACAACGTGCACCTTGCTAAAGGGAATGCCTAATACATCTGCGGCCATCTGCGCAAAAGCGGTGTCGGCCCCCTGACCGATTTCCGTTTCGCCCATTTGCACCTGAATGGAGCCATCCTGATTGAGCACCATGCGGCAGGAGCTGGACTCAAGGCTGATAGGCCAAACCGCCGTATTGTACCAGAACACGGCAATGCCTACCCCGTGACGGATTGGGCCGGTTTCGTTGGCATATTTCGCCTTCTTTTCCTTGTAGCCAATGGCCTCCATGGCCTTTTCCATGCACTGGACATGGCTGGGATAGAAATTCACATTCTTGCTGAATCCCTCCGTGAAGCCTACGGGCATGAGATTCTTCTTTCTAAACTCCCACGGATCCATGTGCATGGCGTGGCAAATTTCTTCCACATGGCTCTCCAAAGCAAAGCTGATTTGCGGCATGCCGTAGCCCCGCATGGCTCCCGCCGTCGCCGTGTTGGTGTACACCGTATATACCTTTGCTTCAATGGCATCCGCCTGATAAAGCTGAGAAAAACCGGACTGGGACTTTGCTACAATGGAGTGGCCGTGGCTGGCATAAGCGCCCTGGTTGGAGAAGCCCTCCATCCAGCGGGCGGCAAAGGTACCGTCGGGACGCACATAGGAAATAAGATGGTACTTAATGGCGTGGCGTACCCGTGTGCAGGCAAAGGTCTCCTCCCGGGTCATGTCGTACTTCACCAGTCTTCCGCCCATCTGCCGGGAAATCCAAGCGGTAAGGGGCTCGTACAAGGCATCCTGCTTGTTGCCGAACCCGCCGCCAATGTACGGTTTCACAATACGTACCTGTCCCCAGGGAATGCCCAGCGCTTGTCCCACAACCCGCCTGACTATATGAGGAATTTGCGTGGACGAAACCACAACCTGCTTTCCGGCTTCCTCATAGGAATAGCAGATATGGTTTTCAATATGACAGTGCTGCACCGTGGGCGTTTCGTACCAGCCTTCAAAGCGAAGGAGCCCGGGTTCCTGAATCGTTTTTTCAAAGTCTCCTTTAGAGAAACTGCTTTGCGCCAGAATATTCTTTTCAACGCCGTCCTCCGCATGAAGCTGAGGCGCATCTTCCTGCATGGCCGCTATGGGATCCAGCACGAAGGGCAGTTCTTCGTATGTAACCTTGATGGCTCTGACGGCTTGTTCTGCGGCAATCTCGTTCTCTGCCACTACGGCGGCCACATCATCCCCGTAATACCGTACATGGGTGTTAAGAAGGTTTCTGTCCGCCTTGTCCTGATGATGAGGATCCGTAGACCAAGGATGACCCGCTGTTGGGAACTTCCTTTCCGGCACGTCAAAGCAAGTAAAGATGCGCAGTACACCGGGTATTTTTTTCGCTTCTTCCGTGTCAACCGCTTTCACATACCCGTGGGCAATGGTAGAACGGCAAAGCTTGATGACCAGTGCATTTTTGTCGCACAAATCCTCCACATACTTTGCCCTCCCGGTAACCTTGTCGTAGGCGTCAACCCGGGGAACACTTTTTCCAACGTACATGAGTGCCTCCTTAACTGATAAATTGCAGAGTGTCTGTATTGAAAAGACCCATATCGGTAATGCGCACATGAGGAATCACCGGCAGGGCAATGAAGGAAAGGGTAACAAAGGGGTCTCCGTCCGGATAGGAGCCAATGGAGCGGAAAGCTTCCAGCAGTTCCTTTTGCCTATCCAGAATCTGCTCCAAAGGCAGATCGCTCATAAGCCCTGCCACAGGCAAGGGGAGACAAGCCAGTACCTTTTTTTGGCTAACCACAACGAATCCGCCGCTGCAGGCTTCCAGCGCATCCACCGCCGCCAGCATATCCTCATCGTTATCGCCTACCACTACCAGATTGTGGGAATCATGCCCCACCGTAGAAGCAATGGCCCCGCCGCAAATAGTCATCCCCTTGAGAATGCCAAGGCCAACACGGCCGGAAGACATGTGCCTCTCCAACACGGCGGCCTTAAGAAGCTCCGGCGTAGCCTTGAAAAGTCCGTTCTCCTGCTGTACCTCTTCATAGGACAGGGTGGTAATCAATTCGCCCGGAGTAAGATTTAGGACGGGCATCTTCTCCTTTGCAGGCAAATCGAAAATATGAGGCTTTCTGGGCGCCAGATGAATGCTGTTATAAATGCGGGGATCCCGCTTGAGCGCCGTATCTGCCGTTGGAACAAAGCGCTGTCCGTTGGTGAACACGGCCTGCACGTGGAAATCCCTTAAATTGTCGAAAAGAACAAAATCGGCTCTATAGCCCGGCGCAATGGCGCCGTAGCGGCGCAGTCCGTAGGTTTCCGCCGCATTTATGGTCGCCATCTGCACTGCTTGCATGGGCGGAATTCCGTTTGCCACAGCTCGGCGCAAAATATAATTGATGTGGCCTTCACGGCGAATATCTTCCAAATGCTTATCGTCGGTGCAGAAGAGCATTCTGCGGGTAGGCAGCTTATCTTCCGCAATGCGGCGCATGATTTCCTCAACACCTCGGCAAGCGGAGCCAAGACGCAGATGTAGCCGCATGCCTCGATTGAGTTTTTCCAAAAACTCCTCGTATTCAGAGCATTCATGATCCGTCTGAATCCCGGCCGCACAATAGGCATTCAGAGCATCTCCGCTAAGTAAGGGGGCATGCCCGTCTATGGGGCGATGCTCAAAGAGCTCCAGCTTATCCAGCATCTCTCCGTCCCCGGAAACGGTGGCTACATAGTCCATGACTTCGGCCAGACCCAGCACCCGAGGATGCTTCAAAAACTGCTCCATGTCCTTGGCTACCAGCTTGGCGCCGCTGGTTTCAAAGCTGGTGCAAGGCACGCAGGACGGCAGCATGACGAATACGGACAGTGGCAGCCACTCCGTTTGATCCAGCATATACTGGATGCCGTCCGTGCCGCAGACGTTGGCGATTTCGTGGGGATCGGCAATAATGGTGGTGGTTCCTTGGCTTAAAATGCATTCGGCGAAGCGGGATGGATGCGCCATGGACGATTCGATGTGAACATGCCCGTCGATTAAGCCCGGGCAAAGATAGGCTCCCTTCGCATCAAACTCCTCTTTTCCGGAGTAAGAGCCGATTCCCAGAATGACACCGTCCCGAATGGCAACATCGCCGACTTCAACGGTCTCGGTAAACACGTTGACAATCCGGGCGTTTTTAATAACCAGAGCGGCTTTGCGGTTGGATGCGTTCAAAATCGCATTGCGTAAGCGTGTTTTCTCCATACTGTTAGAATCCTCCTTCATGTAGTATACCAGCTAACACAAAAAATGTGAATATAAAAAAATAATTTTATTCCCTCTGCACAGCAACTTTTTTTCATGGTATACTGTTGGTGGTGAACAAATCCAAAAACGGGAGGCCTGCTTATGACGACACTCATACAAAACGGATGGCTGGTATTGCCTCAGGGCGTTACCACGGGAGACATTCTCATTGAGGGATCCGTTATTAAAAAGATTGCCCCGCACATTGAGGCGCAAGCCCAGCGGGTATTGGATGCCGCAGGATGCTACGTTTTTCCCGGGTTCATCGATACCCACACTCACTTTGATTTGGAACTTCCCGCTACCACCACGGCGGACAACTTCATTACCGGTACACAGGCAGCCGTAGTGGGCGGTACGACCACAGTGCTCGATTTTGCCACCCAGGACAGAGGCATGACCATGCAGGAAGCCTTGGAAAAGTGGCATAGGAAAGCTGCGGGCAGCAGTTGCCATTACGGATTCCACATGGCGGTATCCGAATGGAACCGTGCCCGCATAGAAGAGATTGACTCCATGATTTCCCAAGGGGTTACTTCCTTTAAAATGTACATGG
>CAZPCH010000153.1:0-4399 GCA_964585055.1 uncultured Christensenella sp.
GTACTTACGCAGCATGTTGTTTATGGCCGCCATGGCCGCTACAAGGCTGACCTGCGACAAAAAGCTGGTGGCGCCCAACAGCAGGATATCCTTACAGACCCGTCTCAAAAGAACATAGTCTTCCTTTTTAGGCTTGATGGTTTTCATATGCCCTAAATACCAGACAGCCAGTGCGGCCGTTACCACCTGCCCAATGACCGTGGCCACGGCGGCCCCCATCATGCCCCACTTGAAGACATAGATAAACAGGGGATCCAGCACGCAGTTGAGCACAGCCCCTGCCAGAGTAGACCCCATGGCAAACTTAGGAGTGCCGTCTGCCCGAATGATGGGATTCATGGCCTGTCCGAACATATAAAAAGGAATACCCAAAGTAATATAGAAGAAGTACTCCTTGGAGTGGAGGTAGGTCTGCTCGTTCACCGTGCCGCCGAACATGGCAATGAGTTCTTCCGCAAAGAGAAGGTACAAAGCGGTAAGCGCCCCTCCCACCAGCACCGTCAGCACCACGGCATTGCCGACGCTTCTTTTTGCCGTCTCCCCTTCTCCCTTGCCAAGGCTCAGGCTGACAAAGGCACAGCAGCCGTCCCCAATCATAACCGCAATGGCCAATGCAATGACCGTCAGGGGGAATACCACGGTGTTGGCCGCATTGCCGTAGGAGCCCAGATACTCTGCGTTGGCAATAAAAATCTGATCGACAATGTTATAGAGAGCCCCCACCAGCAGAGAAATGATGCAGGGGATTGCGTACCGTTTCATAAGTTTGCCCATGGGCTGAACGCCCAGAGCTTGGTTGGTCGTTTCCATATTCTGTTCCTTTCTTTGAGCCAAAAGGGCTCAAAAAAACAGCGTGGGGAATCGGGGCTGGAATTACGCCGAAGGCTACACGCTGTTTCTGTTTAATATTCCGTTTTAGAATCAGTCCAAATAGCTGCCTACGGGACTGGTGTTGTACTGCTTGAGGATTTTTATCACCACGGAGCCGTCGGGCTGCTCCGCTTCTTCCACCAGTTTGTAGCGGATGCCCTTACGCTCCAAGTCTCTCTTGTAGCGAACTACTTCTTCTTTTACCAGTTTGACGGCATAGTCATGCCCCACATCTTCCTTCAGCATAAAATGCAGAGTCTGGCAGATACAGGCTGCCTTTACACGTTTCACAGTTTTTCCTCCGTTTCTAAATACAAAACGTGTACCCCATGCGCAACCGGAATTACGCTTTTGAGCCACACGTTGTGCTTACAGTATACCACTTTTCCCCGATTTTTTCAAATGATTTTTCCCGATGTTTTTTGCATGCATGTAAATGGAATTAAAGCGGTGCCCCTGCGCCAACGGCTCTCAGAACGGATAAAAGCGCCCTTCGTTTAATTTTACACAGGTTGTCATTGACGAATTATGTCTTGTAGGCTAAAATGAATTCAGTGTTGTCACACCTTTGCAAAGGAGAATGTCTTTTGAAGCGTTTTTTTATTTTATTCTGCCTCGTGTGCGTTTTGATGAGCCTCGCTCCCGTCAATACTGCCGCTGAGGATCTTCCCGCACCTTCGGAATCCCCCGCCCCATCGGAAGAGCCTGCCGAGCAGTCAGACTCTCCCTGGCAGGCGCTGTTGGGATTTGCTTCCGACCCGGAAACGGCAAAGGAGCCTGAGGACATGTTTTTCTCCTTGGATGAAGCCTACTCTCAGGACGATGAAAATGGGATTTGGTGGTATATGAGCGACAGCTGCTCCATTTTCATCCGCCGCCACACTACCACCGTCACCTCCGAAAACAACCGCACCTATCCCCAGGTGTATTATTCCGCCCACATTTTCATGCGCAACTACAACAGCTTCCGCACGGGCTTTGCCAGCGAGCAGGAAAACGGCATCAGCTTGGAGGACGGCTGGCGCATTGCAAGGCGGGAGCGGGCCGTGCTGGCCATAACCGGCGACAACGTAATACAGCAGGACACGGACAAAAAGGGCGTTATTATCCGCCACGGAAAGGTGTATTTGAACAACCGCAGGGAATCCTTCTGCGCCATTAAGGACGATTTGACCATGGAAGTGTTCCAACGGGATACGGCCAAGGCAGAGGATTTGATGGAGCAAGGCATTCGGGAAACCATGAGTTTCGGCCCTTGG
This sequence comes from uncultured Christensenella sp., assembly GCA_964585055.1. Lineage (GTDB taxonomy): Bacteria > Bacillota > Clostridia > Christensenellales > CAG-138 > RUG472. Next base: position 2,130 of record CAZPCH010000153.1, read on the forward strand.
CTCATTCAGGACGGCGTTGCCAACGACAGGGTGCATCTGTTCCGTGTGAACCGAGTGAACCCCCGTGTGGGCGTCGGACAGATTGCAAAGGGACATTTTCTGGTTCTGGTAGCGGACGGCCGCCAGGGAAACTATAGCTACGGTTTGACCCTGACCCAGTTTCTTCAGCTATTTGTAGATGCCGGCTGTGAACAGGCTTACAACATGGACGGAGGCTGCTCCACGGGACTTATCTTCATGGGCGAGCATCTGAACCGCCACGACGGCACCCCCGGCGCAGCGGATTACCAGCGGGATTGGCCCGATGCCCTGATGTGGGGATATTCGGAACTGGTGCCTACGGAAGACGAACCCTTGCTTCACAACGGAAATCAGGAGGGATAAAGGGATGAAAAAGTTCTTTGCGCTTCTACTCGGCGTTTATTTCCTTTGTCTGCTTTTCCCCGCCGGCGCTTTTGCCGAAGACGCCGTTTCCGCCTCCCCCTACCTTATGCCCGAAGGCAAGGAAGGGCGGGAAGGCTTCTTATGCGACCGGGATTTTCACACCTTTGTAACCGTCAACCGAAATCTTGATTTGACCTTCTCTCCGGAAGACACCTCCGCTTCTATACTCCTGGAGTGGTTCTCCATGCCGGGAAGCTATACCCTCGAGTTTTTGAATGCCGACGGCAAAGTGCTGGACAGTCAAAAGCGGGAGCCCGTCTCCTATCATGAGTATTTGGAAATGGGAGACGCTGTCTCCCTGCGCATTTCCTCCAGAGAAAAGCTGGAGATTGCCGAACTGCGTCCCGTCTCTTCTGAAGAGTCCGTATTCACCACCGGCTACGCTCCCTGCGATGTCCTTCTGCTTTTAAAGGAGCCGGGAGAAGAATGCACCACCGCCGCCCCTGTTCTGCGGTATCTGCTGGATCACGGTCTTACCGTTCAGCTTTGCTATGTGCTCTCTTCTCATCGGGACCGCATGGGCGAAGTTATGGACTCCTTAGAGTATCTGGGGCTTTTGCGGGAACCCATCTTCCTCTCCATGAGCCAGCCTCGGGATGATTCCTATGACGCCGCTTTCAACCTGTGGCCGGGAAAAGAATTGCGTAAAGCTCTATCGGACTTGATCGTACTGAACCCCAAGCTCATTGTAGCCGACGGCTCCGGCACCGACGCCTATGTGCTGGAAACGCTTTTAAAGCAGGAAATCAGCCCCGAAAAGGTCTACGTCATGGATGCTGTGGAAGGGGATGTCGCCTGCTCCCTTAACGCAGAGGGCACCATTGACATGGAATCGGCCTTGAATCTGCAGCAGTCCCAGCGCATCTATCGGCAGAAGCCTTCCGTTTCGGCCTCTCTCCGTTCCCTTCAGGGAAGCGGCGGTGCTTTGCTGGAGGGCATGGACGCTCAGAACTTTTTGACCTTTGCTACACCCACTCCTGCGCCTACGGATACCCCCGCCCCTACGGATACGCCCAGTCCTGCGCCTACGGACACACCGGCTCCCACGGACACACCCAGTCCTGTCCCCACGGAAGAAACGCCTGCTCCCACCGCTCCGCCGACGGAGGAAAAAAAGAATCCTTATTCCGCCGTTCTTCTTATCCCCATACTGCTTGCGGCAGGGGTGATTGTTCTCGCCGTTCTACCCCATAAGAAAAAAAGAAAATAGCCTGTCCGGCCTTTGAAAGCGCACCGCCCTGGTGCGCTTTTTTTGTGCGTTCACTCATTTTTCTTTCACCGCATAGTATGCAGTATCTTTTACATGGAGGAATAAGAATGCAGACGAACTATTCATCGGGAGATGCCTGCTGCTTTACCGGTCGGGAAGCGGGCATTGACCCTACGCAGGAAAAAAACGTGGTTCTTGCCGGTGCAGCCTGTACCAACGATACCTGCGGCTGCGGGCTCTCGGACACCGGCAGCGGCGGCTGCCGTCTGGCTCGTGTATATTTCCCTGACCAGACCTACCGAGCAGGCTTTTGTCCCTGTGAAGCCATGGAAAAGGGCACTCTGTTCCCGGAGCTTGTCTCACCCTTTACCCCTGCCGTCAATTGCCAGAGCAACGGCTGAAAGGAGAATCATATGCCTACGGATTTGGAAGCTTTAAAAACTGCCATCGGCGAAGCCAGATTTGCCTGCGTGGAGCTGGGGTTGTATCTGGATACCCATCCGGAAGACGAAGCCGCCCGCAGCGACTACAACTGCTACGGAGAACGGCTCCGCTCCCTGCTTTCGGCATACACGGAAGCGGAAAACAATCTTCTGAACTTTGGTCAATGTCCTCA
>CAZPCH010000154.1:0-4299 GCA_964585055.1 uncultured Christensenella sp.
TGTACACCGGCGCCAAAGCCCCCACCCAAGAAGCTCTGAAGGAAAAGCTGGACACCGTGGAAAAAGCCATGGATGACCTGCTGTGCAGTCTGTTGCACTAAGCAGGGGAGCCGCTTCTCTTGTGCCCTATTCATGCACCCCCCCTTAAACGCAAACACCCCCGCTTTGGGGGTGTTTTTATATGGGAAGAAAAGAGATTTGCGGGGAAGCGGCTTGGGGGGCGGCGGTTCGCTGTGCGAACCCTTCCGTGCCCTTTGGGCACGGAAGCGAAAGGCAAAGCCTTTCGCCGCCCCCCACGCAAAAAGACCTCCCCGCAGGAAGGTCTTTTCAAGCATAAAGCAATGGGAAACCCGCTTAGAAGTCCTCCAGCACATCGTAGCCGGAGCCGTTCCACATGGCGGGCTTGGGACTGCGGGTGCGCAGTTCTTCCACAAAGTCCTCCAAGGTGACCACCTTCTCAGGCAGCCAGGTAACGTATTTGGCAATCTGCTTGACCACGTGGGCATCGCTCCCCCCGGTGGTCTTCAGCCCCAGCTCCCGTGCATAGCGCAAAGCGGTGCGGTTGGCCTCCATGTCCGTACTGCCGTTGAGCACCTCCGCCCCGTGAAGCCCCTTCACCCGGCGCAAATTGTCCTCCAGCCCCCGGTTGTTGTTGCGGAAGGGGTGGCAGGATACGCAGAAGCCCCCCTGCTCGTTGACCAAGTCGATGAACATCTGGGCTTCCCCCCGATACTCCGGGTACTTCTCAATGCCCCAAGCCAGAATATCCCCCCACAGGGAATAATACTCAATGCCCACAAAGATGGGGAACTGCAGTCTCTTGGAGTATTCTTCCACCAAGTCCCGAAAGCCCATGCTGTCGTGATCGGTGATGCAGATGGCATCCAGCCCCCGGGCCTTGGCCACCTCCACCATTTGCTCCACGGTAATAAAGCTGTCCAGAGAGAAAATCTTTTCGTGCAGATGCATATCCACCAGCATGCCCTTGTGTCCTACCTTTCCAAACTCTTTTCGTTCTGACCGATGATTTTCAGCAGCCGCCCGTCCTCCGTCCAAATCAGTTCATCCAGATTGAGGAAGCGGCGCACAAAGCCGTTGGCCGGGTTTCTGTAAATATTGGCGGGGGTGTCCGTTTGAATGAGTTTGCCCTCGTCCATAATAGCCATGGAATCCGCCAGCAGCATGGCCTCCTCCTGATCGTGAGTCACAAACACCATGGTCATGCCCAGCTCCCGCTGAATCTTCTTCAGTTCCTGCCGCATTTTCCCACGGAGAGCGGCATCCAGATTGCAGAAGGGCTCGTCCAGCAGGCACAGCTTGGGCTCCACAATCAAGGCTCTGGCCAAGGCCACCCGCTGCTGCTGGCCGCCGCTGATCTGGTGAATGTGGAAGTTGGCATACTCCTGCAGTCCCACCAGTTCCAGATACTCCATGGTCTTCTTTTTGGCTTCGCTCCTGCGCATCCCCTTAAACTTCAGGCCGTACCTGACATTTTCCTCCACGGTCATGTGGGGGAAGAGGCCGTAGGACTGGAAAACCGTGGTCACCGGCCGCCGCTCGGGAGGCAGGCGGGTAATGTCCTGCCCGTCCACACAAATACTTCCGCCGTCAGGCTTCAAAAAGCCGCCGATCATATTCAAAGTGGTGGTCTTTCCGCAGCCGGAGAAGCCCAGAATGCACAACAGCTTCCCCTTCTCCAGGCTCAAACTCAAGTCCGAGACCACTTCCTTGCCGTCAAATTGCTTTTTCAGATGGGATAGTTCCAGAAACACGTCCCTTTCCTCCTTTCCCGGATAGCTTCCACGAGAGCAGCCACGCCAGCCCTTCCACCGCCAGCACCAGCACGATGATCACCGTGGCGATGAGGGCGGCCTCCGTGTAAGCCCCCTGATATACCGAGTCAAAGAGCTTGAACACCGCCAGCTTCTTCCCCGGATGGATTAAAAACAGTATGGCCCCCGCCGTGGTCATGCTGCTGGAAAAATTATAAGCAAAACAGCTTAAAAAGGCCGGCCGCATGCCCGGGAGAATCACGTCCTTCAGCACCGTCAGCTTGCTCCCGCCCAAATCCCGGGCGGACCATTCCAGGGACTTGGGAATCTGAGTCAAGGCCGCCGAGCACAGCTTAGTGGTGGTGGGCAATTGCTTAAAGAGCATGTTGAGAATGACGATGGCCGCCGTTCCCGTCATCTTCAAAGGCTCGTGGTTAAAGGCCAGAATGTAGCCGATGCCGAAGCAGGTGCCGGGAATCATATAGGGGAAGGTGGCCACGCAGTCAAAAAACCGCCGCAGGGGCACCCGCCGCCTGTCCATGTAGTAGGCAAAGAACATAGCAAAGAGGGTTCCCGCCAAAGAAACGATGAGGGCGTAGACCATGCTGCGCACCATCATGGCAGAATCGTAGCGCAGAAGCTTCTCCAGATGCTCCGTGGTAAAGGAGTACACCCCCTTCTTGACCTTCAAAAAGCCCAGCAGGAAGATGCATCCGTACTGCAGTACCATCATAACAAAAAACAGGGCGCTTGTCACTATGGCGGCGATGCCTCCCAAGCCGCAGCGGTGCAATTTTATGTCCAGATTCCCCTGCTTGCCCCGCCCCGCCGTCAGTGCGTCGGACTTTTGCAAAAGATAGCGGTACAAAAAGAAGGCGCCCACCGCCGGCACCATGAGCATGACGTTCATGGCCGAAGCCCGCTCCAAGTTGGAGTAGCCGATAAGCTGGATGTAGATTTCGGAGGCCAGAGTGGCAAAGCGGCCGCCTACAATGGTGGGGGTGCCGAAGTCCGCAATGGAGCGGATGAAGCACAGAAGCAAGGTCACCAAGATGCCGGGACGGATAAGGGGCAGCACGATGTCCCGCAAAATGGCCCCGGGCTTTGCCCCCAGATCCCGGGCGGCCTGCAGGCTGGCCATGTCCATTTTCGTTAGAATGCCGCTTAAAAACAGGGCGTTCATGGGCACAAAGGAGATGCTTTGGGTAAAGATAATGCCCCAGCAGTTGTAGGGATCCCAGCTTAGCCCCAGCAGACGGTAGGTAATCCACCCCCGCCGCCCATAAAGCTGGATATACGCAAGGGAGGAAACAAAGGGCGGAGACACCATGGTAATCAGAATGATGCCCATGAGCAGAGTTTTGACCCACCCCCTGCTGGTGGAAATGGTCAAGGCCGCCGCCACGGACAAAAGGGTGCACAGCACCGCCGTCACGCACCCCGTCCAAAGGCTGTTCCACAGGCTGGTGCCGTACCGCTGCCACACCTCCCGATAGGCTTCCGTCGTTAGCCCCTCCGCACCCTGCACACTGCGCAGAAGAATGCACACGATGGGATAGAGGATGAATACGCAGATTCCCCCCAGCAGAACCAGCAGCAGCAGCTTATCGGCGGCTTCGCTTATGAAGTGAAAAGGGGCATCCGAAGATGCCCCTCTGCTTTGCTTTTTGAGCATGGGCTTACTCGGTAACAGCCTTGTCGCCCATGAGAGTCTCAAACTGAGCCAGAATGGCCTCACGCTGAGAACCGAACAGGGACACATCCTCGTTCATGAGGATAGCCATGTCGTAACCCAGCTCTACGCCTTCGAGACTCGGCTTAATGACCTTCACGCTGTTCTTCTGATCGATCTTGGCCAGAAGCTGAAGGTTCTCGTCGTTGGAATACAGCCACTCCACAAAGTACTTGGCGGCTTCCACGTTCTCGGCATTCTTGAAGACGGCTACGCCTTCGGGAATGTAGGGGATACCGTCGGTGGGATACACGATGGAAACATCATACTGATCCACCAGCGCATCGATGGTGCCGTCCAGATAGGTGATGCCGATGGCAAACTCACCGGCGATGACCTTGTTCTTGGGGTCGGAGCCGCGGCGGCCGTAGAAAGCGATGTTCTCGTTGAGCTTGTTGAAGTACTCCCAGCCGGCTTCCTCGCCCCGGGTCTGGAGCATGGCGTTGACTACGCCGTAGTTGGTGCCGGAGATGGCGGGGTTGGACATGACGATCTCACCCTTGTACTGCTCGTTGAGCAGGTCTTCCCAAGTGGCGGGAGCGGTCAGGTTCTTCTCAGCCAGCAGGCTGTTGTTTACCAGGAAGCCAACGATGGTCAGGCCCTTGGAGAACCAGTAGTTGTCGGCATCCTTGTAGGTGGGGTTCAGCTCGGCAGCAACGTCAAAGTTGACCTGCTCCAGCAGATCGTCGGCCTTGGCGCCCATGAAAGCGTCGATGCCGCCGCCAAACCAGAGGTCAGCGGAGGGAGTGCCGCCCTCGGCACGGAGCTTGGAAAGCACCTCGCCGGAGGACATGC
>CAZPCH010000155.1:0-2665 GCA_964585055.1 uncultured Christensenella sp.
CTCCGAGAGAAGCTGGGGGCGGGGAAGCTGAAGTTTGTGCTGGATATCAAGCAGGCCGTGCGCTGCGGTCAGGATCCCTTCGCCTTTATGGAGGCACTGGGGGAGGACATTGAGACGGTGCATCTGTGCGACTACGTTCACGGAGAGGACGGCTTAAAGCTGAAGATGCCGGGAGAGGGCGAGTTTGACTTCGACCGCATGAAAGAAGTGCTGGAGGAGAAGGGAAGCTCTTGCGCCGCCTTTATCGAGGTGTACAGCGACATGTACACCGATTTTTCGGAATTGGAAAAGTGTTTTAAAAACCTTAAAAAACTTTTGGCATAACCATATTTTGCAATATCAGGAGGGAAAAACAATGGAACGGTATGAAAATGCAGCTTGGAAAAAGAGCATGGAGCTGCGCATCGACTATAACAACATGATGAGCCACCGCTTGGGCGAGCACGGCTACACCCTGGAGGAGCTGGAAAGCCTGCCTCTGGATGCCTGCTTTGCTTCCATGAACGCAAAGCGGGGACAGATGAAGTGGCGGGAACTGCCCCACAATCAGGCAGAGGTAGTGGAAAAGATTGAAAAGACCGCCGCCTGGGTGCGGGAGGAAGCGGAGTACTTTGTGGTGCTGGGCATCGGCGGAAGCGCTCTCGGCCCCATCGCCGTCCATCAGGCTCTGCGTCATTTGCGCTATAATGAACTGCCCAAGGAAAAGCGGGGCGGCCCCAAGCTCTATGTGCTGGACAACGTGGACCCCGAGACCATGCAGGCACTGCTGGATGTCATCGACTTGAAGAAGACCGTGTTCAACGTAATCACCAAGTCCGGCTCCACCTCCGAAACCATGTCCCAGCTTCTCATCGCCGCGGACTTGCTGAAAAAGCAGGTGGGCGAGGATCTCTCCCGCCACCTGATTGCCACTACGGACAAGGAGAAGGGAAACCTTATTAAGATTGCCAAGGAAGAGAACTTGACCACCTTCATCGTCCCCGACGGCGTAGGCGGACGCTTCTCCGAGCTTTGCCCCGTAGGCCTGCTGGCGGCGGCGGTATGCGGCATCGACATTCGGGAACTGCTTTCCGGTGCGGCCTATATGGACGAGCTTACTCAGAATCCTCAGGTTCTGTCCAACCCTGCCTGCGTGCTGGGAGCCCTGCAGGTGCTGGCCATGCATAAGGGGCAGAACATCCATGTCATGATGCCCTATGCCGATTCTTTGAAGTACATCTCCGACTGGTATGCCCAGCTTTGGGCCGAGTCTTTGGGCAAGCGTTACTCTTTGAAGGGGGAAGAGGTGCATACCGGACAGACCCCCGTCAAGGCTCTGGGCGTTACCGATCAGCACTCTCAGGTACAGCTTTATGCCGAAGGCCCCTTTGATAAGATTGTTACCTTCCTGGGCGTAGAGAACTACCGGGCAGAGACCCCCATTCCCGAGGGATACGCCCATATTCCCGATGTACATTTCCTCTCCGGTCATACCCACAGCGAGCTGATTCATGCCGAGCAGGCCGCTACGGCTTACGCTTTGACCAAGAGCGGTCACGGGAACTACACCATTACCCTGCCGGAAGTCAACCCCTTCACCATTGGGGAACTGCTGTACATGTTTGAGATTCAGACCGCCTTTGCCGGGGAACTGTTGGGCATCGACGCCTTTGATCAGCCCGGTGTAGAGGAAGGAAAGAAGGCCACTTACGCCCTGCTGGGGAAGCCCGGCTTTGACGAAAAGCGGGCGGAGCTTAATGCCCGTCCCCAAAACGATCCCAGGTACATGCTCTAAGGCGTGACCCCTGTAAAGGAGAACCCCTTTTCCGTTCATGAAGAAAAGACCTCTGGAAAAGAGAAAAGGCATTGACTATATCCTGCTGTGCGGGGTGGGAGCCCTTCTGGTGTTTGGGCTCATCACCCTGCTGCAGGTTCTTTGCGACCCCTTTGACGGCACGGAGGTCACCGTGCAGGATGCCTGGAGCCGTTTGAACTTTTCCTTCTTTAACAGACAGGTGGGGAACATCCTTTTGTCCTTAGCCGTGGCAGTGCCCATAGCCCTTATGGACTATGAAAAGTACAAGCCCTTTTTAAAAGCGGCCTATATTGTCAACGTACTGCTTTTGGCTATCCTGCTCATTGCGGGAAAAACCACCCGAGGCATTGCGGGCTGGTATACCATCGGGGAGGGAAGCTCCATTCGAGGCTTCCAGCCCTCTGAAATCTGCAAGGTTACCCTGATTCTCATGCTTGCAAAGACCGGTGCCAAGGCCTACGACAGCCACGGCAAGCTCCGCTTTTTGGACGTAGTCAGCCTCTTCTGCCTCTTTGCGGTGCCTTTTGTGTTGGTAGTGCTCCAGCCAGACTTCGGCACGGCCATGGTCATGCTGGTGGTCTTTGTGTGCGTGGTCTTTGCTTTGCGGATTCACTTTGCCTACATCCTCTGCGGGGGAGCGGCCGCATGCATCAGCATCCCGCTTATCTATAAGTTTGTGCTGGACAACGATCAAAAAGCCCGTATTCGGGTGTTCCTTGATCCCACCCTGGATCCTACGGGGGACGGGTACAACGTCCTTCACGCCAAAGAGGTCATCGGCTCCGGGGGCTTATGGGGGAAGGGCTACTTCACCTCCGGCACCCTCACCCAGAAGGGCTATGTCCCTGAGCGCCATACGGACTTCATCTT
>CAZPCH010000155.1:2675-4271 GCA_964585055.1 uncultured Christensenella sp.
ATTGTAGAGGGGCTGGGGTTTATGGGCGGCCTAATGGTGGTGCTTCTGTTTGCCTTGGTGCTCTGGCGGTTTTTTACGGCGGCCAGAGGCTCCAGAGACACCTTCGGCAGGTGCCTTTGCATCGGCTGCGCCGGTATGCTGGGCTGCCATGTCTTTGAGAACGTGGGCATGAATCTTGGGCTGATGCCCGTTACCGGTATTCCTCTGCCCTTTATCAGCTACGGCGGCTCCAACATGCTTGCCAGCATGCTCACCGTAGCCATTGTGTTTTCCGTCCGCTATCGTACCTTCCGCCGAGGGCAGATATAGGGCGGATTTTTTTGTACAAAGAGTCAATAAAAGGATTGCACTGGAAAGTGAAACATGGCATACTTATAATATGACATGTTGAAATTATACAAAGGGAGTGAGTCTATGCTGACGAAAGAACAATTTGCCAAGCGCCTGAAAAATGCATGTCTGTGCGTGATTGGGGCGGAGGCGGAACTGACGGCCATCGATGCAAAGTTCGGGGATGCGGATCACGGCTTTACCATTATGAACGCAGTCGAGGAAAGCGACGGCGGCATACAGGAGATGCTGGACGATGGCGCCATGGCCGTTATGGCCATCAACGGCGGCAGTGCGGTGCCCCTGTGGAATACGTGGCTGGACGGCATGCAGGAGGCCGCCCCTGAAGGCAACGAAATGGGCATTGGGGAGATTCAGGCCATCTTTGCCAACGGCCTCTCGGAGATGGAAGACATGTCCGGAGCCAAGGTAGGGGATAAGACCATGATGGACGCCCTGATTCCTGCCTCTCAGGCTATTGCGGCTTATGCGGGAGAAGATGAGGGAGAACTCTTTAATTTGGCGGCGGAAGCAGCCCAAAAGGGCGCCGAGAACAGCAAAAACTTCCCCTCCAAGTTTGGCCGTGCCAAGAGCTACGGGGACAAGACCATCGGCACCCCCGATGCGGGAGCTACCAGCATGGCCTGCTTCTTTAAGGGGCTTGCACAGGCATAAGATCAATCCAAAAACAAAAGGAAGCAACGCACGGCAGAAAATTGCCGAGGCGATGTAAAAAACATATTGTACAGGAGGACACCACAATGAGAATGAAGAAGTTCATGAACGCACCGGAAACCGTTACCGATGAAGAACTGCAGGGGCTGGGGCTCGCTTTCGGAGATATCGTAGACGTGCAGGGACACCTGGTCATCAGCAAGGATCTGGAAAAAGCTGACCGGGTTACGGTGGTTACTTACGGCGGCAGCGGCCATGAGCCCGCTCAGGCCGGGTTCGTAGGCAAGGGTATGCTGGATGTGCAGGCAGTAGGCGACATCTTTGCCGCTCCCAGCGGACAGCTTGTGTTTGACGCCATGAAGCTGGCGGACAAGGGACACGGTGTCCTGCTGCTGACCCTCAACTATGCAGGCGACCAGTTGGCGGGCAAGCAGGCCATGAAGCTGGCCAAGAAAGCCGGCATGAACGTGCGGCAGGTCATCACCGGGGAAGAAATCAAGTACGATCCCAACGGCGAAGACAACCAGCGCGGCCTGGCCGGTGCCGTGGCGCTGTATCATGTGGCGGCAGCTGCAGCCCGGGAAGGGAAGT
>CAZPCH010000156.1:0-4236 GCA_964585055.1 uncultured Christensenella sp.
ACCCGGGCAATGGTCTTGTTTGTTCCCAGCTATTTGGCGAACATACAGCTGCGAAGATTGACCTCGTATCCACTGGTGCAGGCAATGAGCAAATCCGCATGATCCGCCCCCGCTTCCAGCAATACATCCGCCGCCGCTCCGTTGCCGCAGAGGGTGGCTACATCCAAAGTTTCCTGAAGCTGCTGCAAAACAGCTCCGTTGCTGTCCACCAGAACCAATTCATGTCCTTCAGCGGAAAGCTGGGCGGCCAGCGTGGCGCCGACCTTGCCTTGTCCCACGATGATTATGAACATAAAAAACCTCCGTATTTTGTAGAAACTTCCCAGTTTGCATGAATATAGCACGTTACTGTGTTTTTTGCAAGCAAAAGGATATATTTTATTTGACGAATGGTGGGAAAACGGGTACAATGTTCTATATTTATGTTTTAAAGCAGGAGGGTATGACAAATGCAGATTGTAGTGCTGGACGGCAAGTCTCTGCGCCCGGAGGAACTGGACTGGAGCGGATTGAAGGCTATGGGCACCCTGTCCGTTTATGATCGAACCGACCCCATGCTGGTGGCTCAGCGGCTGCGGGGAGCGGATGCGGTCTTTACCAACAAGGTGCGCTTGTCCAAGGAGCAGTTGAAAAACAATCCCAACCTGAAGTTTATCGGCGTGCTGGCTACGGGCTATGATGTGGTGGACATTAAGGGGGCAAGAGAGCTGGGCATCCCCGTGTGCAATGTCCCCGGTTATGCTACGGAGCCTGTGGCGCAGGCGGCCATCGGGCTTATGCTGGAGCTGACGCTGCAGTTGGGCTACCACAACGCCCGCATCCATCAGGGGGAGTGGACCCGCTGTCCCGACTTCTGCTGGTGGGAGCATACTCCCGTCAGCGTATACGGAAAAACCATGGGCATCGTAGGCTGCGGCGCCATCGGACGGCGGGTAGCGGAGATTGCCAAGGCTATGGGCATGGAGGTCATCGGCTATAACCCCCACAAGAAGGCGGGCTTTGCAGGAAAGTATGTGTCTTTGGAAACGGTTTTGACCGAAGCTGATGTCATCAGCCTCCATTGCCCCGCCAAGGAGGACACCGTCGGCTTTATAAACGAGAAGACCATAGGCAAAATGAAGGACGGCGTTCTGCTCATAAACACCGGACGGGGAAGCCTTATTCAGGAAAAGGATGTGGCCGAAGCTCTCATTTCGGGAAAGTTGGGCGGCTATGCTGCGGATGTAGTGTCCAGCGAGCCTATCAACGTTCACAATCCTCTCCTCAAGGCACCCAACTGCGTCCTCTCGGGGCACTGCGCATGGGCTACCAAGGACGCCCGCCAGCAGATTCTGGACGTATCCGTGGCCAACCTTAAGGGCGTGCTGGAAGGCAATCCCATCCATGTAGTAAATTAAAAAGGAAAAGTTTTTCTGCGTTTTAAATGAAACCCTTGCCAGCAGAGATAAAAGGGGCTATTATTATATGATAGGTGTTACGAAAACGGCCGCCCCGGCCTCTCTTGTGGACGAAGGGGCGCTGAAAGCCTGTGCCTTGCACAAAGAGACCAAGGTGCTGGCGGCTTTTTCGGGAGGAGCCGACTCCACGGCGCTGCTTCTGGAACTTGTCCGCCTAAAAGAAGAAGGCAAGCTCAAGGCAATAGCCGCCGCCCACTTCCACCACGGCATTCGGGGCGAGGAAGCGGAGGAAGATTTGCGCTTTTGCCGTGAGCTGTGCGGCAGGCTGTCCGTACCTTTCTTTGAAGAAAGAGGCGACGTGCCCGGGTTTTCAAAGGAGAGGGGACTGTCTTTAGAGAACGCCGCCCGTATTCTGCGCTATGAGTTTCTCCGCCGCAGTGCCCAAAGCTGGGGGGCAGACGCCATTGCTGCGGGTCACCATCGGGAAGACCAGAGCGAAACTTTGCTCCTGCACCTGATTCGGGGCAGCGGACTCAGCGGCCTATGCGCCATGGCCTATAGACGGGAGGAGATTGTCCGCCCCCTGCTGAAGGTCAGCCGAGAGGAGATTCTTAGTTATTTGGAGGGGCTGAAGCAGTCCTATCGGACGGATTCCACCAATCTTTCGGACGAAGCAGACCGAAACAGAATCCGCCATGCGGTCTTGCCCGCCATGGGGGAGATTAACCCTCAGGCTGCCGCCCATATAGCCCAAACCGCATCCCTTTTGCGGGAGGAGGAGGACTTTTTGGAACAACTGGCCCAGGAGGCGGAAACAAGGTGCCAATCTTGCCGCAGTGCCCTTGCAAAAGAGCCTTCCGTGCTTCAAAAACGGGTGCTGAGGCGGCTTCTTCGCCGCTATACCGCCGACTACACCGGGGAGGATATAGATCGTTTGCAGAGCCTTTTAACGGGGCAGAGCGGACGGGAAGCCACCCTTTCGGGGGGACTTATCTTCAGAGCGGAGGGAGATGCCCTTGTAAGGGCGGAAGCACCCTTGGACTATTGCCTTCTTTTGTCCGTGGGCTGTCCTGCGGACACCCCTTGGGGACGGATTCTGGTGGAAGAGGTGCCCGAAGCCCGCATTCCCTGCGGACGGCAGGAGGCCTATGTAAATGGGGATGCCTTGATTGGCTCCCTGCAGGTGCGCCCGTTTCGGGCGGGAGAAAGCTTTACCCCCTTGGGCATGAAGGGACGAAAGCTCTTTTCCGATTATTTTACGGATAGAAAGATTCCCCTGTCCCGGCGGAAAAGCCCCATTGTCTTTGATGAGCAAGGGGCGGTCTTTGCGGCGGGATATACCATTGACGACAGGGTGCGTATAGAGAAGGGCACCAAGCGTATATACCATTTTCAATACATCACGGAGGTTTGAGATGATTTACACAGGGCATGGATTCATGGAAGAGGACATGGCGGAGATCCTGCTGACCAAGGAGCAGATTCAGCAGCGGGTAGAGGAGCTGGGCAAAGAGATTGCCAAGGATTACGCAGGCAAAGAGGTCATCATGATCTGCGTGCTCAAGGGCGCCTGCCCCTTCTATACGGATTTGGCACAGGCCACGCCGATACATATGAAGATGGACTTTATGGCTATTTCCAGCTACGGAGATGCCCAGAAGACCAGCGGCATCGTGAGCATCAAGAAGGACATCGACTCCAGCATTACGGGGAAGGATGTCATCATCGTAGAGGACATTATGGACAGCGGCCTGACTCTGAGCTACATGACCAGGCTCCTGGCTACCCGTCAGCCTGCCTCCCTGCGCATCTGCTGCCTGCTGGACAAGCCTGAGCGCCGTGAGTGCGCCATTACCCCCGACTACTGCGGCTTCACCATCCCCAACAAGTTTGTTGTGGGCTACGGCCTGGACTACAAGGGGTACTATCGAAACCTGCCCTATGTGGGCGTGCTGTCTCCCCGCATCTACGAGGAGCAGTAACTGCATATAGAATGAACCGCCGGGGAGCACCCCGGCAAAAGGAGTAACTGTTGAATCCTAAGCAAAAAGCCGGTTTTGGAACCGCCTTTGTTTGGCTGCTTGTAGCGGCTCTCGTTGTATATATGATTTTGGCAGGGGGCAGCACCAAGCAGCCCTCTGAAGTAACCCTGTCCGAGTTTGTTCATTTGGTGAAGGAAGGCCGTGTGTCCGCCGTCACCGAGGAGCTGGGCAGCGGCAAGTATTACGGTCTGTACACCGCCAGTGCGTATCAGATTAAAGATTTGCCCGACAAGGCGGACTTTACCTTCTCCGCCTCGGAAAGCGACTTTACCCGGGAAATGAGCCTTCTCTTGGCCGAGCAGAAGGGTGTGGAGGCAGACAAAATCTCCGCTACGGAGTATCCCTTCGCTTACATTGTTTCTCAGCCCAAGGGAGAGAGCCTCTTTTCCCGCATACTGCCTTACCTCATTGTGGGCGGCATTATGGTCATCTTCATGCTTTGGTTTATGCGCATGCAGCGCAGCAACAACCAGCAGACCATGGAGTTTTCCAAGGCCAGAGCCAGAGAGATGAGCCAGAATGCAGACGCCGTCACCTTTAAGGACGTGGCAGGAGCCGAGGAAGAGAAGCAGGAACTGCAGGAGATTGTGGAGTTCATGCAGGCGCCCGAGCGCTTTACGGAAGTGGGCGCCCGCATTCCCAAGGGCGTTTTGCTGGTGGGCCCTCCGGGTACGGGCAAAACTCTGCTTGCAAAGGCTGTGGCAGGGGAGTCCAAGGTGCCTTTCTTCTCCATTTCCGGTTCCGACTTTGTAGAGATGTTCGTGGGCGTAGGCGCCTCCCGTGTGCGGGATCTGTTC
>CAZPCH010000157.1:0-4200 GCA_964585055.1 uncultured Christensenella sp.
GAAGTTCTTCCCCTTCTCCTTTTCGATGCTGCGGGCGTAGGCCACCAGATCCTTGACCACCTGCCAGTTCATCAGCGGCTCGCCGCCGAAAAAGTCCACCTCCAGATTCCGACGGGAACCGGAGTTCTCAATGAGGAAGTCCAAGGCACGCTTGCCCACTTCAAAGGACATAAGGGCCCGCTCCCCGTGATACTTTCCCTGGCTTGCAAAGCAGTAGGCGCAGTTTAAATTGCAGGAGTGAGCCACATGGAGGCACAGGGCCTTGACGATGTTCCCGGAGCGGGCCTTCAAAGTGCCCGCCATGGGGGCAAAGGTGTCGGGAGAGAAGAGCTTCCCCGCCTTTTTCAAGGACTCGATGTCCTCCAGGCAGGCTTCCAGCTCCTCCTTATTTACATCGGGCCGATCCCCATACTTTTCCAGCATGCGCTCCACAATCTCCTGCCCGGAGCAGGTTTCATAGAGGGCAATGCAGTCATAGGCCACCTCGTCCACCACATGAACGGAGGCAGAGCAGCTATCCAGCACGATGTTGTAACCGTTGAGTTTATATTGATGCACCATAGAAATCTCCTTTACCGTATCCCAAGCGGGGACACACAAAAACGGCCGCCCAAAGTTTCCTTTCAGGCGGCCAGAACGTTCAAAAACTTACTTGTCCTCGTTCTCACACTTCTGGTTGGCTACGCCGCAGCTGGTCTTGCAAGCGGACTGGCAGGAGGTCTGGCATTCGCCGCAGCCGCCCTTTTTGGCGCTTTCGCAGAGGTCACGGGTTTCGATGGTCTTGATTCTTTCCATGGTCATATTCTCCGATCTTTCAATTTGCAGCCGGTTGCCCGGCAGAGTTTCCTCTTTACAGATACAAGTATTATACCAACTGTCCAAGCTAAAGTCAAGCACAATGGCCGGGAACAGCCATGGGGCGGACATAAAAATGAAGCCCGGGCAAGGAAGGCGGGGCGGGGGCCAAAACGGCTCCGCCGTTTCCCTTGGGCTTTGCCCAAGGGGCTGCCTGCGGCAGAGCGGTCCCCGCCCTCACTTTTTCCTTTTCATTTCCTCTGTTCCGTGGTATACTAATTTAATTATTCCCCTTGAGAAAGGAGTTTGCCATGGCTCTGCCCGCCAAACTGGTTCGTTCCCAACTGCAGTTCTTTAAGCCTCTGGTGTCCAATCTGTCTCTGGAAAGCATTCGCCGAGGACAGGACAAGCTGGGGGAGCTTATGGAAGCCCTGCATCGGCGGGACGTGCTGGTGCGGGATCACGCCTTCCCCGCCTTTGAAGGGGCTTGGATCATCCCCCGGGACGAGCGGCGGCAGGGGGTCATTCTCTATCTCCACGGGGGCGGCTACACCTGCGGAGACTTGACCTATGCCAAGGGCTTCGGCGCCGCCCTTAGCGACGAAGCCGGGGTGCGGGTGTTCTGCGCCGCCTATCGCCTTGCCCCGGAAACTCCCTTTCCCGGGGCGGTGGAGGATGCGCTGGAGGCCTACCGGTATCTGCTTTCCAAGGGCTACACCCCCCGCCAGATTCTCCTCTGCGGCGAAAGCGCCGGAGGCGGTCTGTGCTTTTCACTGTGCTTAAAGCTGAAGGAGCTGGACATGCCCCAGCCCTGCGGCATCATCGCCATGTCCCCCTGGACGGATTTGACCGGCTCCGGGGACACCTATGAGGAAAATAAGGACAAGGACCCCTCTCTGACCCGAGAGGTGCTGGACTTTTACGCCCACTGCTATGCCGGGGAAGAAGACCCCGCCCAGCCCCTTATGTCCCCCCTTTTCGGGGATTTAAAGGGACTTCCCCCCGCCTTGATCTTGGCCGGGGGCCATGAAATCCTCTTGGACGACAGCCGCCGCATGCACAAGCGGCTGTTGGAGTGCGGGTGCAAAAGCCGTCTGCGCATTGCCCCCGAAATGTGGCACGCCTACCTTCTGTATCCCCTCAACGAAAACGAAGAGGACATGAAGGCCATAGGGGAGTTTTTAAACCGCTACCTGTGCCCGGAGCGAAAGCTCCGCTGGATGCGCCTGGACAACGCCGCCAAGATTTATCCCGCCGCCCGCCGCCGCAACTGGAACAACTTTTTCCGCCTGTCCGCCACCTTAACGGAGCCCGTGGACAGAACCGTTCTTCAATCCGCTCTGGACGTCACCGTCCGCCGCTTCCCCTCCATGGCTGTGCGCCTGCGCAAGGGCACCTTCTGGTACTATCTGGAGGAGCTGTCCCACGCCCCCGCTTTGCGGGAGGAAAAGGCCTGGCCCCTTGCCCATGTGCCCTTTAAGGAGGTGCGGGAGTGCGCATTGCGGGTCATCGTGTATAAAAACCGCATTGCCTTGGAAATTTTTCACGCCCTGACCGACGGCAGCGGCGCATTGATCTTTTTAAAAACCCTGCTGGCGGAGTATCTGACCCAGAAATACGGAGCAAACATTCCCAATGAAAACGGGGTACTGTGCCGTCTGGAGTCCCCGCAGGAGGAGGAGCTGGAGGACAGCTTCATAAAATACGCCGGAGCCGTGCGGGCCGGGCGAACAGAGCGCACCGCCTACCATTTAAGCGGCACCCGGGAGCCCGGCGGGGAACTGCATCTGGTGACCCTCATGCTGGAGGCCTCCGCCGTCAAGGAGCGGGCCAAGGCCTGCGGAGTGACCATTACGGAGTTCCTCTGCGCCGCCATGATGGAGGCCATTTTAAACCTGCAGGCGGAGAAGGTGCTCTTCCGCCGCAACCGCAAGCCCGTCAAGGTGCTCATCCCCGTCAATCTGCGCAAACTCTTCCCCAGCAAAACCCTGCGGAACTTTGCCCTGTATGTGACCCCGGAGGTGGATCCCCAGTTAGGGGAATACACCTTTGAGGAGCTGTGCCGCATTGTCCACCACCGCATGGGGCTGGACTGCACCGCCAAACTCATGGGCACCCGCATTGCCGCCAACGTCAGCAGTGAGCAGGCCATGCTGCTGAAAATCATGCCCCTGTTCATTAAAAACATCGCCATGAAGGCGGTTTTCGATGCCGTAGGCGAGCGGAAAAGCTGTCTGTGCCTGTCCAATCTGGGGCTGGTCACGGTGCCGGAGGAAATGGGCAGGTATGTAAAGCGCATGGACTTTATCATCGGCCCTCAGGCACGGGCGCCCCACAACTGCGGCGTGCTGACCTATGGGGACACCATGTATATCAACATGATCCGCAACATTCGGGAGCCGGAGCTGGAGCTGAAGTTCTTCCAGTCCCTGCAGAAGCAGGGGCTCAAGGCCAAGGTGGAAAGCAATTCCTGACCCGCCGTATCTATACCAAATCTGCACCGCCTTCCATACGGTGCATGGACGAAAGGAGACTTCCTTATGTACTGCATCCGCTGCGGAGCCGAGCTCTGCGACAGTGAAGAAAAGTGCCCTCTTTGCGGCACGGTGGTCTTTCATCCCGATCTGCCCCGTCCTCATGGGGAAAAGCCCTACCCCGCCGCCCGTCCCAAGGAGACGGCCAGCCGAAAGGGCATTCTGTTTGTGCTGACCATGCTGTTTCTGGTGCCTCTGGTCATTTCCCTGCTGGTGGACTGGCGCATTAACGGGGAGCTGGCCTGGTCAGGCTATGTGGGAGGCGCCCTGCTGGTCATTTACGTCACCGCCGTGCTGCCCACCTGGTTCCGCCACGCCGCACCGGTAATCTTTGTGGCTTCGGACTTTGTGGCGGCAGGGCTGTACCTTTTGTATATCAACTTTGCCACGGGGGGACACTGGTATTTGTCCTTCGCCCTCCCCGTTACAGGCGGGCTTATGCTCATTGCCGCAGGGGCGGTGGCGCTGTTTTGCTATGTGCCCCAAGGGGCTTTGTACATCAGCGCCGGCACCCTCATGGCCGTAGGGGGCTTTATGGTGCTGGTGGAGTTTCTGCTGAATCTGACCTTCCATCTCCACGAAAGCCTCATCTGGTCCATCTATCCCCTGGCCGTATTCTTCATTCTGGGGCTGACCCTGCTGATTATCGCCATTTCGCCCCCTTTAAAGGAGAGCCTGCGGCGGAAATTTTTCCTGTAATCGTGGGGGGCGGGGCAGGGGAACGGCTTCGCCGTTCTCTTTGGGCTTCGCCCAAAGGGCTGCCGCTGGCAGCCCCCTGCCCCGCCCCTTCTCCTTCCCCCACGGACGGTTCTGCCGTCCTTTTTTCTTTGCCCGCTTCTCCCCTTTTCTCCCTGCATTTGCGCATAGAAAG
>CAZPCH010000158.1:0-4194 GCA_964585055.1 uncultured Christensenella sp.
GAACCGCTTCGGCGAAAGCGAAGAGCTGCTGGGCGGCATGCTGTTCCTGCTGAACAATGAGGCCGCTTCCTTCATCACCGGCGTGGTGCTGCCCGTGGACGGCGGCTTCTCTGCCTACAGCGGGGTGTAATCCGCTATGGAACTCTTCAAAGTCGCTTCCAGGGAGGAAGGACTTTCCCGCCAAGAGCTGTCCGCTGCCGTTTTGGAGTCCCTGCAGGGACGCTCTTTGAAAAAGGTGCTTCTCCTTCCTCCCGATTTTACCCGATTCCATTCCAACGCAGGCTTGCTCACCAACCTCTACTACCACGCCCTCGTTGAGCGTGGGGCAGAGGTGGACATTCTCCCCGCCCTGGGCACCCATGTGCCCGTGACGGAGGAGGAGATGGATGCCATGTTCGGGGATATCCCCCACGATCGGTATCTGGTGCACAACTGGCGCACGGATGTGGTGAAGCTGGGAGAGGTGCCCGCTTCCTATTTGGAGGAGGTCACCGAAGGCCTCTGGCATGACCCCATTGACGTGGAAGTCAACAAGCTGGTCATGGATCCCTCCTACGACTTGGTGCTGTCCATCGGACAGGTGGTGCCCCACGAGGTCATCGGCATGTCCAACCACGCCAAGAACGTCTTCGTGGGCGTAGGCGGAGCGGATATGATCAACAAGTCCCACATGGTCGGCGCCGTGTACGGCATGGAGCGCATGATGGGGCGGGATCACACCCCTGTGCGGAAGGTCTTTGACTATGCTTTGGAGCACTATATGCAGAAGGTGCCCCTTCTGTGGGTGCTTACCGTTACCACCGCTCCCGGAGGGAATATTCGCACCCACGGTCTGTTCATCAGCGAAGGGCGGAAGGGACTGGAAGAAGCCATCAAGCTGGCCCAGCAGAAGAATCTCGATTTTGTAGAGCCGCTGAAAAAGTGCGTGGTCTATCTGGTGCCCACGGAGTTCCGCACCACCTGGCTGGGGAACAAGGCGGTTTACCGCACCCGCATGGCCATGGCCGACGGCGGAGAGCTGATTATTCTGGCTCCCGGTATTGAGCGCTTCGGCGAAGATATGACCGTCGACGCCCTCATCCGCAAGTACGGCTATAAGGGGCGGCTCCACACTCTGGAGGAGTTTGAAAAGCCGGAGAACGAGGACATCCGTGCCAACATGGGGGCGGCTGCCCACCTGATTCACGGCTCCAGCGACGGACGCTTCTCCATTACCTACTGCACCAAAAAGATTTCCCGGGAGGAGATTGAGGGCGTAGGCTATCAGTGGGCGGACTATGACGAAATGGTCAAGAAGTACGACCCCGAGAAGCTCCAGTACGGCTACAACACCCTGCCTGACGGAGAGGAGATCTACTTCATTCCCAACCCCGCTCTGGGTCTGTGGGCGGATAAGAGCAAATTCTAAGCCTTTAGGCTGTTCCGAGACCCTGTGCCACGGGGTCAATTGCCTCAACAAAGGCCTCGAACCTGCGGGTTCGGGGCTTTTTGTATATGGGGAAGACAGGGAAAGTAAAGAAAAAGATTTCGTGAACTTCCTGCAAAGTCCGTTGCGTAATAAAAAGACCATTGCTATACTGGAAAGCCTAGAAGAAAAAATGCTTCCGACCGGGAAGCAGAAAGCAGGAAAGGAAGGGCAAGGGCATGGATCCTTGCCATACAGGGCGGATGTACGGAATTTTATTGGGGCTGATGATACTGGCGGCGGCGGGGCTGTGTTTGTGGGGCGTAAGGCGTTTTGTCCCCAAGTATGCGCTGCTGCCCATTGCCTTGACCGCAGCCGTCAACGGGATTGCCTACTATTTGCCCAAGCTCCTGCCTACGAATCTGACGCCTGTATACATGGGGCTGGGGCTGGACGAGAAGATCCCCTTTTGTCCCGTGTTTATCTGGGTGTATGTGCTTTCCTACCTGCAGTGGCTGGTAAACTGGGTCATGCTGTCCCGGCAGGAGCGGGGCTTTATGAACCGCCGTCTGGCGGGGGAGTGGATGAGCAAGCTCCTCTGCGGGGTCTGCTTTATTTTGCTGCCCACCACTTTAAAACGGCCCGTCCCTCAAACGGATACCTTCTCAGGCTGCCTTACCGCCCTTATTTACAGGCTGGACACCCCGGAAAATCTCTTCCCCTCCATCCACTGTCTGGAAAGCTGGCTGTGCCTAAGGAACGCTTTGTCCATGAAAAAGGCGCCTCGGTGGTATAAGCCCTTGATGGTTGCTTTTGCCCTTTTGGTGCTTGCTTCCACCCTGCTGGTAAAACAGCATGTTCTGCTGGACGTTCCCGCCGGGATTCTTGCGGCAGAGGTAGGGCTCATGCTGGGGGACAGGCTTAAGAAAACTCCGTTTTTAGACAAAATAGAAGCCCCTTTCCTGCAAACGGCATAAGAAAAAAGCAAAGGAGAGACCCTGCGTCTCTCTCTTTTATATGGAAATGCAAGAAAAAATATTGACAAAAAGAGATAAACTTCTTATACTAAATCTGCAGGGATTTAACTCAATTGAGTTTATTCCAAAAAAGAGAAAGTAGGAGGATTGGGATATGGAAACGAATTTTGATTTTGACGACAATCTGCAGGAGAACAATTACAACGGCGGCAGTACTCCCGGTAAGGGCGCAGCCATCGCCAGCCTGGTGCTGGGCATCATCGCCGTAGTGCTTTGGTGGTTTGGCTACTCTTCCGCCATCTCCGTGATTTTGGGTATCATCGGCTTGATTTTGGCTAGCAGTGCCAAGAAGAACGGCTACACCGGCGGTATTCGCACGGCCGGGTTCGTGCTCTCCCTCATCGGCCTCATCGGCGGCGCCATTTTCTTCGTCTCCTGTGTGGCCTGCGTGGGCATTCTGGGAGCAGCCGGCAGCAGCATCGATTTTTCTGAGTTTATGTAATCTCCATACATAGTACCTCTCCCCATACCGCAGCTTTTTCGGCTGCGGTATACTTTTTTGGAAACCGGTAAGAAAGTATGCTCCCAAACGTACACATTTTAGGAAAAGACATTCCCACCTACGGACTGCTGGCAGGCCTTGGCATCCTGCTGGCGGCGCTGCATTTTAAGCTGGAGGAGCGCCGGGAAAAAACGAATCTGCGGGAAAGCGCCGACACGGAGATGGCCTTTTTATGGGGGCTTTTGGGCACCTTTATGGGGGCGAAACTTCTGTCCCTTTTGACCCAGCTTCCCGCCTTGGCGGAGAATTGGGAGAAGCTTTTTACCCACACGGATTGGTTTTTGCAGACCTACCTGCTCTCCGGCTTTGTGTTTTACGGGGGATTATACGGCTGTTTGCTGGGGGCGTATCTCTATGGGAAAGCCGCCCGCTTGTCCTTCTCCTCTCTGCTGGAGCGGCTTATGCCCGTGGTGCCCCTGGTGCACGCCTTTGGGCGGCTGGGGTGCTTTTGCACGGGCTGCTGCTACGGGATTCCCAGCGAGATTTTGGGGCTGTACTTTACCGCTTCCGCCATTGCCCCTCACCATGCGCCCCTGCTGCCGGTGCAGTTATATGAGGCGGTGCTGGAGGGCGGGCTGTTTGTCCTTCTCCACGGTATGCGCCGAAAGGGGAAAGGGGGGCACGCTCTGCTGGGAACGTATCTCTTTATTTACGGCATAAGCCGCTTTTTGCTGGAGTTTTTGCGGGGGGATGGGTACCGTGGGTTTATAGGCCCCTTGTCCACCTCTCAGATTATTTCCATTCCCACAATCCTTTGGGGGCTTTGGCTCCTGCTTCGGCTGAAAAACAGAAAAACTGCGTGAGCGTAGGCGGGGCGGCAAAAGGCTCCGCCTTTTGCCGCTCCGCCCCCCTTGCGCATACACCGCCGCCGGGGGAACGGAGCCTGACGGCAATTGGTGGGGGCAAAATAATATATTTTTTTGTATATTTTTTCTTGACCCCCACGGGGATTTGCTCTATACTAATCCCCATGGCGTAAAGGGAGACTCTCTCCCGGCACCGGCAGGAAAGGCACCAAGATGAAGACCATTCCCGACTACTTCGGCTCCATGACCTTTGACGATAGGAGGATGAAAGCCACCCTCCCTGCTTCCGTCTACGCTTCTTTGAAGAAGACTATCCACGAAGGTGCTCGTTTGGATCCTCAGGTAGCCCAAATCGTGGCCGCCGCCATGAAGGACTGGGCGGTGCAGCAGGGCGCCACCCACTTCACCCATTGGTTCCAGCCTCTCACCGGCGTCACCGCCGAG
>CAZPCH010000159.1:0-4189 GCA_964585055.1 uncultured Christensenella sp.
AGGAACAGCATTGCGCCGGCCTTGCCTCCAGACTTCACGTGCTCAAGGAAATGGCACGCCGCAGGGAAGGGTATCAAAACAGCGTCCGCCTGCTTATGGAAGCGGGGGAAAAGGAACCTGACATCGGCAAAAAAATCATCGGTGTGGTGGCAGAGCTGGTGCGCATTCCCCAAGGACTGGAGGCCGCCATGGCCACGGCTTTGGGCGGCGCCGCCCAGAACATCGTTTCCCCCACGGGACAGGACGGCAAAGCCCTCATTGAGATTCTGCGGAAGCGGGAACTGGGGCGGGCTACCATTCTGCCCTTAGACACCCTGCGGGTCAATGCTCCCAATGGGAAGGATTTGGACTGTCTGCAGGAAAAGGGCGTGCGGGGCATTGCCTCTCAGCTTATTGACTGCCGCCCCGAAGCCCAAAAGGCTGTGGAATACCTGCTGGGGCGCACGCTGGTGGTGGAGGATATGGACACCGCCCTGCGCATTAAAAAGCAGTACAGCACCCCCTTCCAGCTGGTTACGGTGCAGGGAGACATCCTCAGCGCCGGAGGCGCCATGACGGGGGGCAGCCGCAAGAAGGAGAGCTTTTCCATTCTCAGCCGTGAACGGGAGATTGAGGAGCTGACCAAAGCGTATAAGAGCGCCCTTGCCCGCCGTGAGGAAGGGCTAAAAACCATCGAGACCGCCCGAAAGGAACAGACTCTGCTGGGGGTACAGCAGGAGGGACTGTCGGAGCAGGTGCATGAAATCTCCTTGCAGGCGGAGAAGCAGAAGGACAAGCTGTCCATTATCGCCCGGGACATGGAAAATTGCCGTGAGGAGCAGGGGGCTTTGGAGGAGGAGCATCAGTCCAATCTGGAGAGCCTTGCAGAGATTCAAAAGAGCATTCAGGGTTTTTCCCGGGAAAAGGACAGCCTCCAGCAGCGTTCCGACGTAACCCGTGAGGACGTTATGGAGGGGCAGAAGGCCTTCTACGCTTTGCGCAAGCGCAAGGAAGAGCAGAGCGATTTGGTGACGGAGATTCGCCTGAAGCTGACCGCCGCTCAAAAGGAGACGGATGCACGGGAGAAGGAAAAGGCACGCCTGCAGAAGGAGCGGGAGGAGGCTTTGGAGCAAGGCCGCATAAGTCTCAAAAAAGCCCAGGAACAGCAAGGGTACATTGCCTCTCTTACAAAAGAGGAAAAGGCTTTGGCGTTGGCGGCGGAGGACTTGGAAACAAAGGCTCAATCCGCACAGCAGGCACTGGAAGAAAAGCGGCAGGAGCGCAAGGGCTGTCAGGAGGAGCTGGCCGTGGTGCGCACCCGCCGAGACGCCCTTTTGACGGAGAACGGGAAGTTGTTGGAGCAGAAGACCCGCAGTGAAATGACCTTGGGGAAACTGCAGACCCATTTGGAGCAGATTCAGGACAGAATCTGGAACAGCTATGAACTGACCTATGAAAACGCTCTGAGCCTGTGGAAGGAGATGCCCTTGGGCACCGCTTCAAGCCGTGCAGGGGAACTGCGCAGCGCCATACGGGCCTTGGGGGATGTGAACCCGGGCTCCATAAAGGAATACGAGGAGGTCTCCCAGCGCTACGGGGAGATGAAGAAGCAGTACGACGATTTGGTGCAGGCGGCGGCGGATTTGGATAAGCTCATCGAAGGGCTGGTGCGCACCATGGAGAAGGTCTTCACCGGGGAGTTTGCTCGGGTGCAGAAGGAATTTTCTCAGGTGTTTACGGAGCTTTTCGGCGGCGGACAGGCCGAATTGCGCCTGAGCGACCCAAGCGATGTGCTGGGCTGCGATATCGACATCATCGCCCAGCCTCCGGGGAAAAAGCTCCAGCTTTTGAGCCTTATGTCGGGCGGCGAGCGGGCGCTAACGGCCATTGCATTGCTCTTTGCCATGCTGAGAATCAAGTCCCCCGCTTTCTGCGTGCTGGACGAGATTGAAGCGGCCTTGGACGAGGCCAACGTGAACCGCTTTGCGGACTTTTTGAAGACCTACAGCCGAGAGACCCAGTTCATCCTCATCACCCACCGCAAGGGGAGCATGGAGGTTTGCAACACCCTCTACGGCGTGGCAATGGAGGAAAAGGGAGTCAGCTCTCTGGTCTCCGCAAAATTTGAGGAGGTATCCTGATGGAAAAGAAACAGGGATTTTTTGAGAAGCTCCGGGCGGGGCTGAAGAAAACCCGGGACAACTGGTTTGACTCCCTTTTCGGGGAGGATCGCATCACGGAGGAATTCTACGAGGAGCTGGAGGAGGCCATGATCCTGGCGGACATGGGCGCCGAAACGGCGGGCAAGCTCATTGCATCCCTTCAGGAGCAGGTGAAATCCCAAAAGCTGAAGACCTGCGCCGAAACCAAAGCGGCGCTGGTGTCCCTGATTGCGGACATGGTGGACGGGGGAAAACCTTTTGTGCCCGACACCCAGCCGGGGGTACTGCTTATTGTAGGCGTCAACGGCGTGGGAAAGACCACCTCCATCGGCAAGATTGCTCACGAGTACGCCCAGCGGGGGAGAAAGCCCATGCTGGCGGCGGCGGACACCTTCCGTGCGGCGGCGGCGGAGCAGTTGGGTGACTGGGCCCAGCGGGCAGGGGTGCCCATGGTGCGCCATCAGGAGGGTTCCGACCCGGCGGCGGTGGTCTTTGACGCCATCGCTTCCTACAAGGCCAAGGGCTGTGATCTGCTCATTGTGGACACCGCAGGACGCCTGCACAACAAGAAGAATTTGATGAACGAGCTGTCCAAGATCCGCAAGGTCATCTCTCGGGAGCTTCCCGACTTGCCCTGCGAGGTACTGCTGGTGCTGGACGGCACCACGGGGCAGAACGCCGTGAATCAGGCCAAGGCCTTTCAGGAGGCCTGCGACCTTACGGGAGTGGTGCTGACCAAGCTGGACGGCACGGCCAAAGGCGGCGTGGTGGTGAACATCGTGGACACCCTCCACGTGCCCGTGCGCTTTATCGGCGTAGGCGAGGGCATCGACGATTTGAAGCCCTTTAACCCCAAGGACTTCGCCGCCGCATTGCTGTAAATAAGCGGCAGGAAAAGGATTTGACAT
Organism: uncultured Christensenella sp.; assembly: GCA_964585055.1. Lineage (GTDB taxonomy): Bacteria > Bacillota > Clostridia > Christensenellales > CAG-138 > RUG472. The sequence continues at coordinate 3,050 of CAZPCH010000159.1, forward strand.
TGCAGGGAGACGAAGGGCCGTCTCCCTGTTTTGCGGCTAGTTTTGTTTTTTCAGGGAAAAAACAGGAAAGAAATCCTGAAAAACGGTTGACAAGCGGCGGAAAATCTGTATAATAGACAAGGTGTAAAGCAGAAGACCTTTACACCCAAGATTGAAAGCAGGCGGGAGAGCATGGACAGAATCATTGAACTGGGAGAGCTGCTGGACTGGTACGGGGTGCTTTTGACCCCTCGGCAGCGTTCCATCACCGGGCAGTATGTCAACGAGAACTGTTCTCTGGCCGAGATTGCCGAGCGGGAATCCATTTCCCGTCAGGCGGTGCGGGACGCCTTGATGCGCTCCGAGGAGCAGCTTCAGGGGTACGAAAAGGCCTTGGGCGTTATGCGCCGCTTTCGGGAGCAGGAGCGCTTGTGCGCTTTGGTGCGCTCCATGATCAAGGAGTCTGCTTTAAACGAGGAACAGAAGAAGGCTTTCTTCCTGGCATTGGACAGGATGGAAAACATTTGGGAAGAGTAACAGAGGGGAGTATCCATGGCATTTGAAGGCATTTCCACCAAACTCCAGTCGGTGTTCAAAAAGCTCACCGGCAAGGGCCGCCTGTCCGAAAAAGACGTAAAGGAGGCCATGCGGGAGATTAAGCTGGCGCTGCTGGAAGCGGACGTCAACTTTGTGGTGGTAAAGGACTTCGTCAAAAAGGTCACGGAGCGTGCCGTAGGCGCCGATGTGCTGGAGAGCCTGACCCCCGGCCAGCAGATTATCAAGATCGTCAACGAAGAGCTGACCGCCCTCATGGGTTCCACCAATGCCCGTTTGGACTTTGGCTCCACCAAGCCCGCCGTCATTTTAATGGCAGGTCTGCAGGGCGCCGGCAAGACCACCATGTGCGGAAAGCTGAGCTTGCTTTTAAAGAAGCAGTACGGGAAAAATCCCCTGCTGTGCGCCTGCGACATCTACCGCCCGGCGGCCATTGACCAGCTGAAGGTGGTGGGAGAGAAGGCGGGGGTGCCCGTCTTTGAAAAGGGCAAAACCGACCCGGTGCAGGTGGCCACGGAAGCCTTGGAATACGCCCGCAGAAACTTCTACGATGTGCTCATTGTGGACACCGCAGGCCGTTTGCATATCGACTCCGACATGATGGAG